>JACCYN010000326.1 GCA_013696465.1 Pyrinomonadaceae bacterium | reverse complement strand
CCTTCAATCCGGCAGGCAACGCGAGCCGCCTCGACTTGGCAGTTGCGCTCGTGCGCTCGCTCGGCCTCGACGCCGAAGCGAAAGCGAAAGCAGGGTCAAACGTCACCGTAACTTACAACGGTCAGACGCTCGTCCTCGCCGATAACGCGGAGATTCCGTTAGCCTTGCGCGGCTACGTGCAGATCGCGCTCGACAAGCGAATCCTGCAAGCATTTTACACTCTTGAGCAAGGGCCGTTCGATTTCGCGCCGACCTTGAAAGCGCGCGTTAAGCCTGCCGATCCGACGACCCGCGCATTTATGGCTTACGCGCTCGACAACTTCAGGACGCGCTTCAACGCTGGTAATTAAGTGTTGCGTGGACGCTGTCTCTTAAAGACCGCGTTTGCGCAGTGGAAATTCGGGAGAGCGATTCACTGGTAGCGGCGAATCGCTCTCCCGAATTCTTTCCCGGGCATGGTAAGGCAGTGTTTGGCGCGTCTAAAGTCTACACGGAGGGAGTTCTTGATGCTTAGTATTTCTGAAGCGTCCATTAATTTTAGACTTTTATGCGGAAAACGGCTAACAAGATCGATCTAGCGGATGCTGATCAAAGACTAACTGTGAAGGGGCTACTTCGCTCCAAAAGTGAGCAAGATAATAAGGCTTTGATTCGAAAGTGACGCGACTTCTACGTTAGGTGACTTGAAGCAGGGTCACGCTGATCGTTCGGAGTTATTTCACCGTAACGCAGAACAGGACGAGGTACGTATGCCCCATAACGAGTATCCTGACGAAGTGGCTGACCCGCTGATGCTCATCAAGGAGTTGCATGGGGTGATCATCAGACAAAGGATGATTATTATCATCTGCTTGATGTTAATTCTGGTGATGAGCGTGACGCTGTTGCTGCGCCGCTAGTCTCCAAGCAAAGTATCCAGACCCCGAACATACTGCTCCTGCGTTAATTTCGACTTTTGAATCAAAGCCCACCTAACGGTTGGCAGTAAGGAGCGGGCACGGATTACAGCTGAGCGATTGCTCACGGAGGCGATACAGGCGTACGTGGCGTGTAGATTATAACGAGCGGCGGCCGCCACACCGGAACTTTCAGTACCAGATGCTGGCGGAGCTCGCGGCCAAGCGCGGCTTTTATCAAGCGGCAGAACTCACGTTATGATTGCACCTCAATTGGGGAGAAGGTTAAATCCATTCTCCGCAACTATTGATCTTTAATCCCACTAAAGAACTTGTAGGAAGGGAGATCTGGAGAAGCCTTTTCAGGCGTCGTGCGGCAACATTTTCCGACATCCTCACATCTAAACGACATCAATATCAAAACAGCTTAAATTTCTTGGATTGCATCCTCTGCAGCTTTATATAGAGTGGATTCATTCTGAATACGACAACCTAATCACCACAACTTACGAAACTAAAGTTTTAAACGCCTTGGTTCTATCGCAACAAATTTATAATCTACCATCGGCGCATTAGTTGCCGTGTGCGTCTGAAGATTTTAGGTAAGTAGATGATTAAAATCATTACAGCTACTGTTCTGCTCTTCATCGGGGCACAGTTCCACTGGACGTGGGCACAAAGGAACGTCCGTTCTCCGCGCAACCGGGATAGGGCGGCGCACACCACTGCGGCGGAAAACAAGAAAGCTGTTGAACCAAGCACTCAAAGCTCTGATCGTGCTCGCTGGCGTCGGAGAAGTGCTGCTATTCGGTCTGGAAATAGTAGAGGGGCGTTTGAGAGGGTGGAGGAGACAAAAATTCCTGCATCGCCTCAAACCATCTCTACACCACTGCCGGTAGAGACTACGAGCCCTGAGCTTGTAGAGCACGAACCGATTAGGACAGAAACTCCGACCGCTTCATCTTCTATAACTAATACCCTTCCTCAGCCAAGCGGTGCGTCGCCTGTGACGAGCGCGCCCGTAATAATGGATGAGCCTTTGTCGCCGAGCAATTCGGATAAGAACACTGAACCATCCGCCGGATCAGCACCAGTCGATCCGACGACCATTTACCGCGTCGGCGTCGGCGATGTGTTAGACATAAGATTGCTCAACGCGCCGACGAACAGTTCGACGCTCTACACCGTGCAAGCAGGCGGAGTTTTGGAATACGCGCTCGCAGGTGACCCGATAGTGGTTGGCGGAATGACGACGGACGAAATAGACGCGCGCATCACATCCGAGTTGCAGCGCCGTTCGATTCAGGCGAACCCGCAGGTGGTCGTGAGCGTCCGCGATTACGCGAGTCACACGGTGCTTGTGAGCGGTCTCGTGACGAATCCGGGCGGCAAAATCTTGCAGCGCGAGGCCGTGCCGCTCTACGTCGTGATCGCCGACGCGCAGCCGCGCCCGGAAGCCGCCCAAGTTGTGCTCAACTCGCACACGACCGGGCAGAGTACAATTATCGATCTCGCAGACACGGCGGCGCTCAACACTCTTGTCCGCCCCGGCGATGTGATCAATGTTACGGCGCAAACGCCGCAGTTCTATTACATCGGCGGCGACATTGATGTTCCGGGGCAGAAGGAGTTTCATGCAGGGATCACGCTGACGCAAGCCGTGCTCGCCGCCGGGGGCTACCTGCGGGCGGGAAAGACGGTGGTGGAGATTGCGCGGCAAGGCGCGGACGGGCGCTTAAACGCGCTCAGGTACAAATTGGTTGACATCATGTCAGGCAAGATTCCCGATCCCCGCTTGCAGGGGGGAGACCGTATAGAAGTTTACAGGTAACATTGCATTGATAAATATAAAGACCTTGTCCTTTTGCCAGTTTAGGGGTGAATCATGAATAAGTGGGTAGCTAATATAACGATGCTCTGTACGCTTTTGGCATTGATAGCTTTACCTAGCACTGCCAAGTCAGGCTTCGTCTTTGGTCAAAATAAAGTTATTACCACTGACATTCAGATACCGGTTGATTACAAGGTATCTGCACCCTGTCTAGATAAAGAGATTCAACTTACCGGAAAGATCAAAGCGCAGTTCAGACTTACCGGCGGCTCGTACTTGGAGGCTGATATCAGCTACGAAGGAATCTCCGGTACAATTTTACCGAGTGGCATTAAATATGAGGCTGACGGAACAAGCAACTTCGATTACAGCGGACTGACAAAGCAGGAGTTCATCTACGTTGGCACCTTCGTCCTCAATAAACCGAAATCATTTGAAAGCCTAATGGCTCGTGTGAAGCTACGTATCGGAGTAAACAGAAAAGGTGAAGTGACTGCCACTGTAAAAGAGGTGGAGATTGACTGTAGCACTTAGTTGATACAAGGAATTTACTGAAGTTAGCTCTTCAGGTCGTGGTTAATAGACATCTGCTCTAGATGACATCTAATTCGTGTGATATATGCGTGTTTTGTAAAGTCTCTTAAAAACTAAAAAACCCTTTGTTTACTCTGAGTTACAGGTAAATAAAGGGTTTTTCTTTTATCTAAAATATGCCGGAGGGGGGAATCGAACCCCCATGTCCTAACGGACGGCAGATTTTGAGTCTGCTATGTATACCAATTTCATCACTCCGGCTGATGGAAAGTATTAGGATTTCTGAATTGTGCGAGACAAGCAAGCAAAGCTTTCCGGCTTCTTGCAGCGCGAAAACTGGCTCGATTTGAAACGCGCATTAACATACACCGACACCGCGCCGGAGCGCAAGAAGACCTTGAAACCAATCAATAAATCAAAAAGTGCGTTCTTCTTATGCGACCTGTCCGAACAGAGAGGGTGACGAATTTGTGATAAATTTTATAGTTTCAAAAAGTTGCGCACTTCTGTATCATGCTCTCCGCTTACCGTGCAGCGCTTATGCTTTCACTGCGCCGCCACTTAAGTTTCATATCACCTAAGACTTAATCAAAAGGCGAAACTGCTTTTATGTCTAGTTCGACGGACGTTAGAATTCGTGTCCTTATTGCCGACGACGACAAAGAAATTCGGAATGTGCTGCAAGTTTTTCTGGGCGATTATCTTGATTGCGTCGCCGTAGATTGCGCCGAGTCCGCGCTTTCGCTGTTGCAGGAAGAGCAGTTTCCGGTTGTCGTGAGCGACGTGCAGATGAACGGGATGACGGGACTTGAGCTTGTCCCGCAGGTGTTGCGCCGCGCGCCCGACACGCAGGTGATTCTCGTGAGCGATTCGCAAGACATCGAGAACGTGATCGAGGCTTTGCGCGTCGGCGCGTTCGATTACATTACGAAGCCGTTTGACTTGCGCGAGCTTGATGCGATTGTGCGACGCGCGGTTGAGCACTACGAGTTGCGCGCCGCCAAACGCCGCTACGAAAATCAGCTTAAGGAGCTCGTTGAGCAGCGGACGGCGGCGCTCGACCGCGCGCTGAGTTCTTTGGAGGACGCTTACCGCGTAACGCTCAAAGCCCTCGTCGCCGCTCTCGAAGCCCGCGACCTTGAGACGCACGGGCACTCGGAGCGCGTCGTCAGTTTTAGTTTGCGCCTTAGCCTTGAGCTGGAGTTAAACGACGAAGAGCGGCAGGCGCTCGAATTCGGATCGCTCTTGCACGACATTGGTAAGATCGGCGTGCCCGACGCGATCTTGCGTAAGCCCGGAAAGTTGACGGAAGACGAGTGGATAGTAATGCGCCAGCACCCGATGCTCGGCGAGCAAATCTTGCGTGGCATCAACTTTCTCGAAGGCGCGGTGCGCGTCGTCGCCCAGCATCACGAACAGTGGAACGGACGCGGCTACCCGCGCTGCTTGCGCGGTGAAGCGATTGACTCCAACGCCCGCATCTTTGCGGTCGCCGACGCTTTCGACGCGATGACAAGCGACCGCGTTTATCGTCGGGCGCGATCATACGAGCAAGCCATTGAGGAACTCGATAAATTTTCCGTTATTCAATTCGATCCGCAAGTCGTCGCGGCCTTCCACCGCGTTCCACGCGAGGAGTGGGAAGAGTTGCGCCGTCGCTCGCTGGTGGATGGGCAGAGAAACGGGAAGGTCAAGTTCGCAGATGTAATCGCGTTACAGCCGCAGGAAGTTGCGCTGGCGATCTAGGCGTTAAAAGACGCGACCGATTTTTAATTCTCACTGCTGTGATTTTTGGGCGACGACGTAGCCGCGCCGCGAACGCAAAGTTACTCCGATGCGGCGCGGGATCACACGAATCTGGCGATACTCGCCTGTCGCAGCGGAAGCGAGCGGTCGTTTCGGCGTATAAGTTAAAGTGTACTGCGCTCCGATTTCGCGCGCCACCTCAGTGCCCTGCGTGATGATTTCGTCAATTGATTTCGACTGCCAGAGCCTTCCGCCCGTTTCCTCGGCAAGCGTCGTCAAACGCTTTTCGCTTTCCCGCATCGCGCGTTCGTAAAGTTTGCGGCGCCGCCGCATCGCCGGATCGAAACTGATCGCTGCGCCGCCACCGCTCGTTCGCGGAGTTGGGACGCCGCGATAAACGCCCGTCGGATCGTTGGCAATTCCGATCACCTCTCTGCCGTCACGCGGCCGCGTGCGCGCACGCGGAGCTTCCAGCGCCGAAAGGCGACCGAGTTCCGTGTAACTGATCACATGCACGGTCGCTCCGGCGGCGATCAACTTCTTTGTCGCATCAGCAACTGTAACCTTCGGCTTCACCGTTTCAAACGGCGACTCCACGCCGTCCGTCACTAAAACGACGTGACGACTTCCCGCCGCCCTCGCTCCCACGAGGTTCGCTGCGCTCATCATCGCTTCGGCGACGACCGAGCGTTTTCCCGTGCGAAGCTTTGTGCTCAAGACGTGCTTCAAGGCTTGCCTGTCGCTCGTCCAATCCTGCAGCAATTCAATTCGCTCGCTGAATCCGACGACGGCGATCTTATCTTCCGGGTAAAGATGAGAGATCACGTTGAGGGCGATGTCGCGCGTCGTCGTGGTGCGCATTCCGCGATTATCCGCTCCGCCCGTGTCCAAGAGCAGCAACACATTTGCCGGGACGTGGCGCACGCTTCGCACCTGTTGCGGCACACCGTCTTCAAGCACAAGGATGTCGTCCGTTTCAAGCGTCGGGTCAAAACGCCCGTAATCATCGTATGCGACGAGCGGCAGGCGAACCTCTTCGGTGACGACGCGAATCGTCTCCTGCGCGTCGGGCGAAGGAGTCGGCGAAGCGGTAGGCGGCGTGGGCGTTCCTTGCGGAAGATTACCCGTGCTTTGCGCGCGGCCGCGCTCACCCACCGCGAGCGCGCAGGCAAAGACGACGAACAACAAAACTAGAAAGCGTGTAAACATAAGCGATGCGAAACTTGATTCTCACCGCCTTTGATGCGAAGAAGCGTCACCGCGCGTTGCCTGATCTTTAGAAGCGATCTCTTAAAAAAGAAACAAAAAGTTAACCACGAAGTTACACGAAGAAACACGAACGCAGATTAAAAATCATTTCGTGTCGCTTTCCGCCCCAATGACTTGTTCAATGTTGCATGATCGGAGCGAGCAACCTTTATTTCCTTTCGTAATGCAGTTGTACGATTCCACTTTCGTATGACTTGCTCTCGATAAGTTTCAAGTCAGTTTGCTGATTCTCTCCGCGAAATAACGGAATGCCTGCGCCAAGTATAATCGGGAAAACTGTCAAAATGAACTCGTCTATCAAGTTCTCTTGAAGAAACGACTCGATTAAACCGCCGCCGCCCATCAGCCATATATTCTTCCCTTTCGCTTCACGTAGCGACTCGACAAACGCGCGGATGTCGCCTGAAATAAATTCAAATCCCTCTGCCCCGCTTTCCTGCGAGCGAGAGAAAACATAGTACGTCATTCCTTTGTAAGCGTCGGGCGCACCGCCGAGCTTCAAGGTCGCTTCGTATGTCTTACGCCCCATCAGAGCTGTATCAATTGATTTGAAGAAGTTAGTCATTCCAAAGTCGCCGTCCGCAGCGAGCCAATCTAAACTTCCGTTAGGACGAGCGATATATCCATCGAGGCTATGAGCGATGAAAAGTTTGACCTTACGCATTACTTCTTATTACCTTGTTTCGCCCGCCCGTTGCTGCGCTTGCACGGCGGTGATGGCGACGGCGTCAACGATGTCTTCGGCTTTGCAGCCGCGTGAGAGATCGTTGGCGGGTTTGTCCAGACCTTGCAAGATAGGGCCGATGGCGGCGGCGTTCGCCAGCCGCTCGGTGAGTTTGTAGGCGATGTTGCCCGCTTGCAGGTCGGGGAAGACAAGGACGTTGGCGCGCCCCGCGACAGGTGATCCCGGCGCTTTCGATTCGGCGATGCGCGGCACGAGCGCGGCGTCCGCCTGCAACTCGCCATCAATCTCAAGATCGGGCACACGCGCGCGCACCGTTTTGGTCGCTTCAAGAACTTTGTCAATCAGTTTGTGATCCGCGCTTCCCTTCGTCGAAAAAGAGAGCATCGCCACACGCGGCTCCGTCTCCAGAAGCGTGCGACACGAATCGGCGGAGGCGATGGCGATCTCGGCGAGTTCGGGAACGGTCGGGTCAACGACCACGCCGCAGTCAGCGTAAATCAGCGCGCCGTTGTGGCCGAAGTCAGTGCGGGGAAGCGCCATCACGAAAAAGCTTGAAACGATTTTGAATCCCGCGCGCACGCCAATACAGTGAAGCGCGGCGCGCACCGTATGAGCAGTCGTGTTCGTCGCGCCCGCAACCGATCCGTCGGCGAGTCCGGTGCGCACCATCAGGTTGCCGTAGTAGAGCGGGTCTTGAACGGTTTGGCGCGCCTCGTCCGGCATCACGCCGCGCGCCTTGCGCAGTTCGTGATAGATGGCGGCCATTTTCGTAAAGTCGGCGTGGCGGCGGTGGTCAATAATTTGCACGCCGCTCAAGTCGGCGTTCGCTTCGCGTGCCGCCGCGCGAATCTTTTCTTCGTCGCCGAGAATGGTAATGTGCGCCAGACGGTCGCGCGCGCAGATGGCGGCGGCGGAAACGGTGCGCGCGTCTTCGCCTTCCGGGAGAACGATTTGTTGCGGTCGGGCGGCGGCGCGCGCGCGTATGCGTTCGAGTATGCTCATGGAAAAAGCTTTCGGTAATTTAACAAGGTCGAAATGTTTGCGGAGTCTAACCGAGTCGGGTGGCGAGAACAAGCTTTCGATGCGACCGCGCGTCGTGTTAGATTACACGACGCGACCTACTTTTTTGAGGGGAGTGAAAGAAAATGGAAACGCGCGAAAACGGAAAGCAACTTAAGAAGCGCATGAAAACGATGATCGGTTTTCTGCCGAACATGGTGCGTCTGTGCGGGCGTCTGATGACGGACGCGCGTGTGCCGAAAACCGAAAAGGCGTTGTTCGCGTCGGCGATCATTTACGCTTTCGCGCCGCTCGATTTTCTGCCGGATTTTATCCCGTTCATCGGACAGATTGACGACGCTTATCTCGTCGCGCTCACGCTGCTGCGGTTGATCAACCGCACAGACGAAAATATCGTGCGCGAACATTGGCGGGGCGGCGGCGACATTGTGTTGCTCGCGCAATCGTTTGCCACAGCCGCGCCACTTCTGCTGCCGAAGGGCGTCAGCCGCGTCATCTCTTCCAAAATCGAACTCGCCCCGCCACTCAAAACTGTCAAGTCAACTCTTAAAGGCAAGACACCCGCCGCGCTCGTTGATAAGCCGGACGACAAAGCGAAACTGCTGCTTCGCGCCGGATAAAAACGGGAAGCGAGAATTTCAACCGACAGTCCGAATAAGAAGCGAAACGTTTGGCGTTCGCGTTGCTCTTCGGTTAAGCCGTGGGCAAGTTATCTATTAAATTCTCGGCGGCGTCTGAAAGCTGAACGACGAAGGCGGGATTGCTTGTCTTCAAAGCTTGGAAGCGACGTTCTTCAAGCACCGGCGCTTGGAATCCGTCTCTGTCCTTGGCGATGAGCGCGACGCGCAGAGTCGGGGAATCGGCGATCACAAACCACTCGTGTCTCAAGGGTGAATGGGATTCCAACGCGACCGTGCGCAAGTTCGGATGACGCGGTGGTTGCCAATCCGCTTCGCCGAAGACGTACACGCGCTCGGAGAGATCGGCGATGCGCAGGTAGCGCTCTACTACCGGCTTCATGCGCGAAAGCCTTTCAAACGCGGCATAGACTCTGCCCGCACGATTCGCCCGCAGCAGCAGCGCGTTTTCGATCAGCAGACTGACATATTCAAGGCAGGGAACTTGCGTCTCGAAACGAAAACTCTCGTGCTCGTCGAAGCGCGCCCGCGCAATGTTTGACACGCAGCCGAAATCTTCGACCGAAGCCGAATGTTCTGCCAGACGAAGCGCGTGGTCAAGCATTGAAAAATTCTTCAAGCGCGAAAACCCCCGGACACCGGCGAAATAACCTTCACCTTTCTACGCGCCGAGACTTGCGCCAGCGTTACGAATGTTTCCTGAAACTGTGGAGAGGAAGAAAAACGCAGCTCCGAAACTTGTATGAATGCTAAGACGGAATTGCTTGTGAGCGAGACTCTTCCGCCGTTCGCTTGATTGCCTTCAAAACATCACGACGTATAACTCCGCTGAAGCTTCCGATCAGCATCCAATAAAAACGAAATCGTTTGCGACTCTCTTCGTCCAAACAGCGTACCCTCGTTTCCGTTTCGAGCAGCACAGTTTCGTCGGCTTGCCGGGAAAGCGAAAAGTTCCACACGGCTTTAGCGTAACCGCGTTCGTTGAAGCTTCGGAAATCTTCCGTGTTGACGCGGCGGAGTTCGCCCCGTAGCGTCCAGAATCGCCCGACGAGTCCGAGCAAGAGTTCTTCCTCCGGCTTTTCAGCGAGAATATGGAAGCCCATTCTCAGAAAGTGATCGAGATTGAAATCAGGGGACGGGCGGAGGCACGAGCGAAGCCCGCGCAAACGAAACAGAAGCATTGATAATCTGGCGTCGCTCAGATCAAGTTGACGGACGGCCGCGTAAACCCGCTGGGGCGGCGCGTGAACTTTCGTGCGGTGCCGCTCATGAACGTCCCAGTCGGGGAGAAAGTCGTCAATCAACACGGGGCTGCACCATCAGTCGGTGTTATGGTTGAATGCGAAGCGGAGCGTGGAACGATTCTGTCTTTACCGCTTCGATTTTCGATTTCAAGTTTTCTCTTGCTCACCAAGCCTCGCCAATAGTTTGTCGTGAATTCCACCGAAGCCACCGTTCGACATGATCGCCACCACATCGCCCGCGCGCAGTTCGGGCGCAAGCTGTCGCACAATCTCGTCTGCGCCCTCGATCAGAAAAGCGGGCTTGTCTCCTTGCGCAATCGCTTCGACGAGCGCAGTCGTGTCGAGCACGCGCCCCTTTTCCGTCGCCCGCCTGCGATCAAAGACGCGGGCGATCACAACGTAATCCGCCGCCTCGAACGCCCGCGCGTAATCTTCTTGAAAAACGGCGAGACGCGACGACCACGAGCGCGGCTCGAAAACGGCGACGAGGCGGCGCTTAGTGTATTTGTCTTTCAAGGCGCGCAGAGTTTCGCGCACCGCCGTCGGGTGATGAGCGAAATCATCAATCACCGTCACGCCCGCCACTTCGCCCCGCACCTGCATCCGCCGTTGCACGCTTTTGAAAGTGGCGAGCGCATCCTTGATTGCCTCGCGCTCTGCGCCCCATGCGTCGGCGGCGATAATCACGGCGAGGCAATTGCGGATATTGAATTCGCCGATCATCGGCGTCTCGAACTCCGCCCATTCTTTTCCTTCGCGCCGCACGTGAAAGCGCGTCATCTCGCCTGAGAGATCAATCGAGTGCGCTTGCCATTTGCAATCATCCGAAGTGCCGAAGGTTTCAATTTGCGTGTAAAGCCGCGCCCCCAACTGCGCGATGATGGCGCGCACGTGCTCGTTGTCCCACCCGGCGATCAAACGCCCGTCGCCCGGAATCAGATTCATAAAACGGCGGAAGGCGAGCTTCACGGCGTCGAGGTCTTTGTAAATGTCGGCGTGATCGAATTCGATGTTGCCGACGATGCCGAGTTCCGGCAGATAGTGCATAAACTTCGGCCCCTTGTCGAAGTAGGCCGTGTCATACTCGTCGCCCTCAATAATGAAGCGGTCGCTGTCGGTGACGCGAAAGCTGACCCCAAAGTTTTGCACGACGCCGCCGACGAGGAATGAAGGATTAAACCCCGCCCGCTCCATCACCCACGCCGCGATTGAGGTCGTCGTTGTCTTGCCGTGCGTTCCGGCGACGACGAGCGAACGCTTGCCGCGAATGAATTCTTCTTTCACCGTTTCAGCTTGCGAGCGATAAAACAGGCGGCGATTAAGCGCGGCTTCAACTTCCGGGTTGCCGCGCGGAATGGCGTTGCCGATGACGACGCAATCCGGCGTCAATTCAAGATTCGCCGCGTCATAACCTTGCGCGACGGGGATGTTCGAAGACGCAAGCATCACAGACATCGGCGGGTAGACGTTTTCATCTGAACCCGTCACCCGATGCCCGCGCGCCTGAAGCATTCCGGCGAGCGAAGCCATCGCCGTCCCGCAGATGCCGATTAAATGATAGTGCATAAGATTTAAGTATGAACGCGGAACGATGAGCGATGAACGGACGATAACTGTTTTTCATTCATCGTTTCGCGTTCCGCGTTCACTGTTTCCTACAATCGGAAGCGTGAAAGAAAAGGTTGAGCCTTTCCCTAATTCGGATTCAACCGTGATCGTACCGCCGTGCAGTTCGACGAGTTGTCTCGTGATGTATAGTCCGAGTCCGGTGCCTTTTTCGCTGCGCGACGAGCGGGTGCGCGCTTGTTCGTATTTATCGAAAAGGCGCGGAAGGTCTTCGGCCGCGATGCCAATTCCTGTGTCGCGGACGCTGACCCGAACCCAATCGCTCTCTTGCTCTGCGCTCACTTCGACCGTGCCGCCGCGCGGCGTAAACTTGACCGCGTTGGAGAGCAAATTAACGAATATGCGCCGGAGCTTGGTGCGGTCGGCGCGCACCTGCGGCAACTCGGAGGACAGACTCTCTTTGAACGTGAGGGCTTTCTCGCGCGCGAGCGGCAAGACGTTCTCGCCGAGTTCGCTAATGAGGATGTGCAGGTCGGTTGAGACGAGGTCGAGCCGCAAGGTGCCGGATTCAAGTTTGGAAGCGTCGAGCAAGTCGTTGACGAGTTCGATCAAGCTCCCGGTGTTGCGCTCCATCATCGCCACCATTTTACTTTGTTCGGGCGAGAGTGCGCCGAGCCGCCCCGAAGTGAAGAAGTTGATCACGCCGCTGATGACGGTGAGCGGTGAGCGCAGATCGTGCGTCGTGAGCGCGAGAAATTCTTCTTTCATCTGCGCCACTTCGCGCAACTTGGTGTTGGCTTCGTTCAATCCGGCGTTCGACTTTTGTAATTCTTCGTTGAGGCGTTCGAGCTGTTCGCGCTTCTCTTCGAGTTCGGCGAGCACGCTGATCAAATCTTTGTTCTGCTGTTGCAGCTCTTCAACCGCCGATTCGTTTGTGTCGGCTCCAAAACCTGCTTGCAGTTCACCGATGCGGCTGCGCACTTCACTCGCGCGCTGCGGCGGCAGCCATTTGACGACGCGGATGCGCGTGCCTTCGCCCGGTGCGGTCGTGATGTCGAACTCATCCATCAGGCGGCGCGTGCCCGTTAGCCCGACGCCGAGACCTGATTCCGAGCGGTAGTTGCCGCGCAAAATTGACTGCAGCGAATCCGGCTCGATTCCGGGGCCGTCGTCGCGCGACGTGATCATCAATCCTGTATCGCGCGCCCCGCGCTCGGCAACGGCTAAAGAGATCGCGCCCTGCTTCGCATACTCGAAGATGTTGCGCGTCAGTTCCGAGACGGCCGTCGTGATCTTGATCTGGGTCGTCGGATCAAAATTCATGTCGCGCGCGATCTGGCGGACGCGCTCGCGCACGCGCACGATGTCGGATTCGCTGCGCACGTAGATTTCGCCGAGCCGAGTTGAAGTTATGCTTTGCATAATTCGGAACTAACGGGCGACGAGCACCGTCGCGTCATCAGAATCGCGCGCGTAATCGCGCATCAGGACACCGGCCAACACCTGCGCTTCGCGGCGCAACAGTCCGGGGTAATCCGCGATGTCCCACGACTGACTCAGCCCGTCGCTTGCGAGCACGATGCTCGCACCTTCCGTCCACTTGCCCGTCAGCACGTGGATTTTTTCGGGAAGTCTAAGTCCGAGTGTGCCGTTCGTGGAAATCGGGTGCACGGGTTCGGAAGAATTGATGACGCGCGCAAGCACGTTGCCGACGCCTGCGTATTCAAAACGCATTTCTTCAAAATTAATCACGCACACGCCCATCACCGCGCCGCGCGTGGAGCGCAACGCATCGTGCGTTGCAAGGATGAGTTCCTTGAGCGGTTCGCCGTGCCATCCTTCCAAACAAGTGACGGCTGCGCGCGCCGCTTCGTTCGCCCCGCTTCCGTGACCGAGTCCGTCAACGACCGCGAACAACTGCCGCCGCCCGTGACTGCACATGAGGTAAGCGTCGCCGTTGACCCTCTCGCCGGGACACGGGCGACTCCACGCGCCCACGCGCCTTTGTACCACGCCCTTTCGGCCTGCCGCGCTCGCATCCGCCGCCCACTTTCGTCCGAGCAACACGGTTCCGTGCGTTGTGCGCCGCGCCCGCGCAAAGGTCAGGCGGCTCGTGGTGCGGACGGTCGAGTAAACATCAAATTCGTCGAGCAAGCGCCGGACGGCGCCGAAGCCGCCGCCCAAGCCGCCGCCAGTCGAGTTTCCGTCCGACGTGGCGCGCTCGACATTGTAGATGCCCGGCCCCCGGTCGGCGTAGAAAAGCTCAATCCCACGCCTCTCGTCTCCGAGCGGCGTGGTGAAATGAATCGTGCCTCCGCCCGTCGCGTAGCGCACGGCATTAGTTCCGATCTCCTGCATCACGATGTCGAGTTCGGACAATTCCGTTTCGTCGAAGCCGAGACGATGGGCGAAGGAGTGTACGGCGCGCCGCGCAGCTCCGACGTGCGCCTCCTCCTTGATCTCGACCGAATGAATTTCTCGCATTAAAACTAGAGGTTAAATCGAATGAAATTTTCAGTGAAGCCAGCGCACGACGGTGATGCGCGTGCCCCGACCCGTCGCCGATTCAATTTTGAATTCGTCAACTAAGCGCTTCGAGCCGGGCAAGCCTTTGCCGAGTCCGCCGCCGGTCGAATAGCCGTCGCGCATCGCCAAGTCAACGTCCGCGATTCCCGGCCCTTCGTCTTCAAAAATCAAACGCAGCCCGCGCCGACCCGTTGCGCCGCTCGCCATTTGTGTAATGAGACGCCCGCGCCCGGCATATTTGACGACGTTGCGCGCGAGTTCGGAGGCGACGGTCGTCAGCCGCGTCTGATCGAGAAGTAGAAAGCCGAGGCGCGCCGCGATATTGCGCACCTCGTTGCGCGCCACGGCGATGTCGCGCTCCGATTCAAGCCGGATTGATCTGCTCTCCAACGAGGTTCAATCCCCCTTGAAACGCATCCCCTTCCTCTTCGCCGATGCCGAACTCATCGCGCAAGAGTTTGATGCCCTCATCAACATTCAGAACCGTGTCAACGCCCTTGAGTTCCAACCCCAATTCGACGAGCGTGATCGCCACCGCCGGTTGCATCCCGACGACGACCGTGCGCGCGTCCATGATGCGCGCCATCGCCGCGATGTCACTAAGCATCCGCCCGATGAAGGAATCAACCATCTCCAACAGCGAGATGTCAATCAGGACGCCGCGCGCGCCTGTGCGCTCCAACTCCGTCAAAATGCGCTCTTGCAGAAGCAGCACGGTCTGGTCGTCCATATCAACTTGGATGGGGACGACGAGCACGCGCCCGACTTTCAAAATTGGAATGCGCCCGTGACCGTTCATAATCGAATTAGCTCCTGTGATTCTTTCGACATCGCACGGTTCAAAAGTTCGGGCGATGTTAATCGGTTGATAATCTTTCGTTGGTGCTTGTATCGGATAAGATGTTACGGAAATTAACCGCGAACTCACACGAAACGACGCGAACTAATTTG
>JACCYN010000313.1 GCA_013696465.1 Pyrinomonadaceae bacterium | reverse complement strand
CGCGAATGTTGAGGCAACTGCTGACCGAATCAATCGTGCTTGCGCTCGTGGGCGGCGCGCTCGGATTTCTGATTACTTTCTGGACGGCTGACGCCTTTCAATCCTTGATCCCGTCAATGGGCTTTCCGGTTGATCTCAACACGGGCGTGGACGCGCGTGTGTTCGGCTTCGCTCTGCTCGCGTCGTTCGTGACCGCAGTTGTGTTCGGACTTGTTCCGGCGTGGCAAGCTTCAAAGCCTGACGTGGTGCTGACGCTAAAGGACGAAACCGGCAGCATCGCCGGAGGCAAGCACCAAGCGCGCTTGCGCAGTTCGCTCGTCGTCGCGCAAATCGCTTTGTCGCTCGTGCTCCTTGTAGCCGCCGGGCTGTTAGTCAGAAGTTTGCAGAAAGCGCAATCAATTGATCCGGGCTTCAATCCCGATAATGTTCTGCTCGCGTCTTTCGATCTTTTCCCGAATGGTTACGACGAAGCGCGTGGTGGGCAGTTCTACCCTCAACTCGTCGAGCGCGTCGCGGCATTGCCCGGCATCGTCTCGGTGACGGTGGCGGATAAGCCGCCGCTTTCGCTTTTCAATCGCAGCGATCAAGGCGTCGGCATCGAAGGCTACACGCCGCGCGCCGATGAAGAGATCAACCTTGAATACGGCACAACCGGCCCCGACTATTTCAAAACTTTGCAAATCTCCATGTTGCGCGGGCGCGACTTCACACGGGCGGATGACGAGCGCGCCGCGCGCGTCTGCATCATCAGCGAAGCGACCGCGCGCCGCTACTTCGGAGACGCCGATCCAATCGGCAAACGAATCACGGACGGCGGCGAAACTCCTTTGCAGATCGTCGGCGTGGCGCGCGACATAAATCCGGCGAACGCTAATGAACCCGCGCGTCCGTACCTTTACCTGCCGCTTTATCAAAATTACAACCCGGAGATGACTTTAATCGTTCGCGCGACAGGCGATCCGCTCAACGCGCTCGGCGGCGTGCGGAGCGAAGTTCACGCGCTTGATCCGAATCTGCCGATCTTCAACGAAAAAACTCTCGTCGAGCACACGGGCGTTTCGCTGTTCGCGCAACGGATGGCGGTGAAACTCTTAAGCGTCTTCGGCGTGCTCGCGCTCCTGCTCGCCGCCATCGGACTCTACGGCGTGATCGCTTATTCAGTCGCACAACGCACTCACGAGATCGGCATTCGCATTGCGCTCGGCGCGCAAACCCGCGACGTGCTGAGAATGATTCTGCGGCAGGGGATGTTGCTCGTCGGAATCGGAATCGGCGTCGGACTCCTCGTCGCGTTCGCCGCCACGCGCTTCCTCGCAAGTCTGCTGTACGGCGTGAGCGCAACCGATGCGGTGACGTTTGCGGCCGTGACGGCGCTGCTTGCCGGAATCGCTTTTCTCGCTTGCTACATTCCGGCGCGGAGAGCGACGAAGGTTGATCCGATGGTCGCGCTCAGGTACGAGTGAACGAAGGGATGAGGGATGAATTGAAAACAGCTTGTCTTTTATTCATCCCTCATTCTTCCAAAGTGAGGTGAATTGTAATGAGAACACTCTGGCAAGATTTGCGCTATGGCATACGAATGTTGTGGAAAGCGCCCGGCTTCACAGTGGTCGCGGTACTGGCGTTGGCTTTAGGCATCGGCGCGAACAGCGCGATTTTCAGCGCGGTCAATGCCTTTTTAATGCGCCCGCTTCCGGTCGAAGACCCCGCGCGCCTCGTCGTGCCTTTCGAGTCGAATCGTGAAGGCAGAGAGTTCAACGAAATCTCGTACCCCGATTACGTCGAGTACCGCGACGGGAACGAAGTCTTCGCCGGACTCGTCGGTCACTTCACGACGGGCGCGGCGGTGGGAAGCGGTGACGGCAAGACGCAGAACGACATGATTCTCGGCGAAGTCGTGACGGGCAACTACTTCGATGTGCTCGGCGTGCGTGCAAAGGTGGGACGCACCTTTTTGCCCGAAGAAGACCGCACGCCGGGGACACATCCGGTCGTCGTCATCGGTCACTCGTTGTGGCAGCGTCGTTATGTGTCAGACCGTGAGATTGCGGGCAAGACGATTGTTCTGAACGGCACGACGTACACCGTCGTCGGCGTCGCGCCGCCGGAGTTCAAGGGAACGAAGTTCGCGGTCGGCATGGACTTCTGGGTGCCGATGATGATGCAGCGACAGATCGTGCCGGGCGAGGATTTAATCGGCGACCGTCGCCGCAACTTCTTCGACATGATCGCGCGCTTAAAGCCGGGCGTCAGTTTGGAACAAGCCGAAGCGAACATGACCGCCATCTCGCGGCGGTTGAACGAAACCTATCCGACGGAGCGAATCGAACGCGAACGGGCGCGTGTCGTTGTTGTGCCGGAACCCGAAGGACGCATTGACGACCGCGACGTGACGGACGCCATCAAACTCGGCTCAGGACTCGCCATGATTGTGGTCGGGGCGGTGCTTCTTATCGCGTGCGCGAACGTCGCCAACTTGCTCCTCGTGCGCGCCACCGCCCGTCGCCGTGAGATCGGCATCCGACTCGCACTCGGCGCGAATCGAGCGCGCATCATTCGTCAGTTGCTGACCGAGAGTTTGCTGCTCGCGCTCGCGGGCGGGTTGCTCGGTTTGCTCATCGCTTTTTGGACGGCTGATTTGATGTTGGCGTTCATGCCGAAGTTTCCGTCAATCAACATCGTACTCGACTTAAGCCCGGACTGGCGCGTACTCGCATGGACGCTCCTCATCTCGCTTGTGACCGGCATCGTCTTCGGACTCGCGCCCGCGCTTCAATCGTCGCGCCCTGATGTGGTGCCGGTCTTGAAAGGCGAGGCGGCGACCGTCGGCGGCGGTCGGCGCGGTTGGCGCGGTTGGAATTTGCGTAGTCTGCTCGTCGTCGCGCAAATCGCTTTGTCGCTCGTCGTGCTTGTGTGCGGCGGTCTCTTCGTCAAAAGTTTGCGGCAAACGCTGAAGGTCGATCCGGGTTTTCAGACGGAGAACATGATAACGATGTCGCTCGCCACGAACCTGCTCGGCTACACGGAAGAGGAAGGCAAGCGGTTTTATACAGAGCTGGTCAGAGGCGTCGAGATGCTGCCGGAAGTCCGCGCGGCGACAGTCTCATACCCAGTCCCGCTCGGCGATAGTTGGAGTTCGAGCGGTCCCATCATCGTCGAGGGGCAAGCACCGCCCGCGCCCGGCGGCGGCGTCTATGCGGGCGACACGACAATCGGAGTCGGCTTCTTCGAGACGCTTGGGATTCCTCTCGTGCGTGGGCGCGACTTCACCGAACGCGACCGCGAGGGCGCGCCCGATGTCGTGATCGTCAACGAGACGTTGGCGCGGCAGTTGTTCCCCGGCGAAGACCCCATCGGCAAACGCTTCCGACTCGACGAGCAATCAACGCGCCTGCGCGAGATCGTCGGCGTCGCGCGCGACGGAAAGTATCGCTCGCTCGGCGAGGAGCCGCGCAGCTTCATGTTCCTGTCGCATCTCCAAAGCTATAACTCGGAGATGATGCTGGTGGTGAACACGCGCGGCAGCCTCGGCAATATCGCGGAGCGCGTGCGTGGCGAGGTGAATAAAATCGACGCCCGGATGCCGATTTACAACATTAAGACGATGGACGAGCACATTGACTTCGCCCTCTGGGGACCGCGCACGGCGGCGACGCTCGCCGCCACTTTCGGCGTGCTCGCGCTTGCTTTGGCGGTGCTGGGACTCTTCGGCGTGATGAGTTACACGGTCGCGCAGCGCACACGCGAAATAGGCATTCGGATTGCGCTCGGCGCGAAACCTCGTGACGTGCTCAGGCTCGTCGCCAAGCAGGGATTGAGGTTGACGCTCGTCGGCGTCCTCTTAGGTTTGACGGCGGCGTTCGCCGCAACGCGCGTTCTCGGCGGATTGCTCTACGGCGTGTCCGCGACCGACCCCGCGACTTTCATCGGTGGCGCGTTGCTGTTAGCGGTGGCGGCACTATTGGCTTGCTACGTTCCTGCCAGACGCGCGACGAAGGTTGACCCGATGGTGGCGCTCAGATACGAGTGACTCTAAATGCGCAGAACGGAGCAAGCAAACTGCTTCCGTTTCACCGCTTCGCCCTTAGCGTTTTGAATTGAGGTGAGAAGATGGCGACAATTTGGCAAGACATTAAATACGGGGCGCGAATGCTCTTGAAGAATCCGGGCTTTACGCTCGTTGCGGTATTCGCTTTGGCGTTGGGGATTGGCGCTAACACGGCGATCTTCAGCGTAGTTAATACGGTGCTTCTCAATCCTTTGCCGTTTGAGAATTCAGACCGGATCGTGATGGTTTATGGCGCGCTGCAAGGCGGCGGAGATCGTAATAACGGTTCGTTTCCTGACTTCGCGGATTTCAAAAGCCAAGCACAATCTTTTGATCACATCGCTGCTTACAGTCAGTCAGGCGCGACGCTCGCAAACGGCGACGATATTGAACTTTTGCAAGGCGCAATCGTCTCCGCCGATCTTTTTCCGCTTCTGGGCGTAAGTCCGACGATGGGACGCACGTTTTCGGCGGAAGAGGACAGTCCGCAGGGCGCTTCTGTGGTCGTCATCAGTCATGGTTTGTGGCAGCGTCGTTTTGGCGGGGAGCAGGGAATTGTCGGCCAAGGCATTACGCTTAACAGTCGCAACTACACGGTTGTTGGAGTGATGCCGCGCGCCTTTAAGTTTCCGGTGCAAGCGGAGAAATCAGATTTCTGGATGCCGATAGAGGCTGACCCGACCGTTGTCCTAAGAAGAAAAGATCGCGGCGGCCGCTTCCTCAAAATTGTGGCGCGAATCAAGCCGACCACGACGCTCGCGCAAGCGCACGCCGAAATAAACACCATCGCGCGCCGAATCGGTGAGCAATACCCGGACACTAGCGCCGGGGTGGGCGTAAATCTCCTTCCGCTTTATGAAGATGTTGTGGGCGACGTGCGAACGGCGCTGCTTGTGCTCTTAAGCGCAGTTGGTTTCGTGCTTTTGATCGCGTGCGCCAACGTTGCGAACTTGTTGCTCGCACGCGCGGCGGCGCGCGGCAAAGAGATCGCGGTGAGGACGGCGCTCGGCGCGAGTCGGGCGCGTCTTATCAGGCAATTGTTGACGGAGAGTTTGCTGCTGGCTTTCATCGGCGGAACACTCGGCTCGCTCTTGGCTTTGTGGGGCGTTGATCTGCTGGTCGCGGCAAGTCCATCTGACATTCCGCGCGTGAAAGAGATCGCGCTCGACGCGCGTGTGCTCGGATTCACGTTCCTTATTTCGATTTTGACGGGAATCTTCTTCGGGTTGATTCCGGCGCTCGGCGTGTCGAAGTTTAATCTCAACGAAGTGCTCAAAGAAGGCGGCCGGGGTTCGACCGAAGGCGCACATCGCAATCGCGTGCGGAGTCTCTTGGTCGTCACAGAGATCGCTTTGTCGCTCGTGCTTTTGATCGGCGCAGGGCTTTTGATCAAAAGCTTTCTGCACTTGCGCGATACCGATCCGGGTTTTGATCCGCAGCCAGTCCTTGTTACAAGCCTGTCTGTGCCGCGAGCGAAATATCCTGAGAGCGAGCAGCAGAAACGTTTCTTTCAACAAGTGCTCGAACGGGTGAAGGAAGTGCCCGGAGTTGAGACTGTCGGCGGCGTAGATTTCCTTCCGCTCGCAGGCAGCACAAGACAATCTACCTTTAGCATCGCGGGTCGTGCGCCGCGCGTTCCCGGTCAAGAGCCTGACGCGATCTATCACGCAATCAGCCCCGACTACTTTCGTGCGATGAGCATTCCCATCCAAAAGGGGCGCGCATTTACGGAGCGCGACGCCGCCGATTCGTCTCCGGTGATCATCATCAATGAAACGTTTGCCCGCCGCCATTTCCCCGGCGAAGACCCGGTAGGAAAACAGGTGACCATTGATAACGCCGATCCGAAGCTCCAAGTCGCGCGCGAAATCGTCGGCGTCGTCAAAGACGTGCGGCATCTCGGCTTGGATGCCGCTGTCGAGCCTGAGTTCTACGTTAACTACCTGCAAGCTCCTGACCGCCGCATGACGCTTGTGATGCGCGCCGCATCCACAAACCCCGCGAGCATCGCAGGGATCGCGGCGGCGACGCGCGAGGGGATCAAAGCCATTGATAAAGATCAATACGTTCCGAACATCAGAACGATGGAGGAGGTGTTGTCCGCATCAATCGCGCCGCGCCGTTTCAGCATGATGCTGCTCGGCACGTTTGCCTTCGTCGCGCT
>JACCYN010000312.1 GCA_013696465.1 Pyrinomonadaceae bacterium | reverse complement strand
TGCGAGATATGCCACTGCGCGCCGTTTGAGAATTTGACGGCGCGGACAAGGACTTGCGCGTTCGGGTTATCGTCCGCGACCTTGCGCATGTGCGGGATGGCTTCGCGGATCGCGGTGTTGAGGGCTTGAATCTTTCCGTCGTTGCTCATCGAGCCGGAGCTGTCGGCGATCCAGATGAAGTGTAAGGGGCGCGACGCGAGTTCGCCGCCCGGTCGTCTGCTCATAATCGTTTTCTCCTCGAATTGAATTTGTCGGAAGACTATACCAAAGGATAGCAAGCCTGTCTTTGCAAGGACGACTCGTTGATCAAAATGCCTTTAATTTCGCCTAAACTTACGTCTACCTACGGACTTCGCGGCTGTTCAATCGTTGGCTGTTGTTGCTGTTGCTCTTCGCGCAGTACGGTAACGATGAATGGCGCAACGAAAACGCCAAGCAGCGACAAAATGACGAACAGCAAACAACCGAAGAGGCAGCCGCGCAGTTTTCCTTTTCTTCTTCGGCGCGGCAAAGAATCGACGGGCAGGCGGGATTGCGGATCGGGTTGCGACGCGGGCACAGTCGCGCCCCGACTTTTTGAAACGTGAACTTGTTGCGGCGGTGCGACGAGCACGGGCGCGGGAGACGGCGGAGCGACGATGATCGGGTTTTTGTTTGTCGGGCGCGTTGGCGCGGGCGGAGCGGGCGGTTGTTTCGTTTGCGCGCTGGGTTTTTGCCTGAGGAGTCGCTGCGCTACTGTGTCCTCTCTGTCGTCATCGTCTTCAGCGACAACTGACTTCGGTGATCGCGCGGCGGAAGTTTCGAGTTTACGCTGATCGTTTTCCGCTTCATTCTGCGCGCGCGCTTCCGCCTCCGCTTCGGACAGCACACCTAACGCCACCGCCCACGAATCCACCGCCCAGCGCGCCGCGCCTTCCGTTAACGCAAGATGATTTTCGAGCCTCTTCGTTAAACGTGACAGCAGCACCTCGCGCGGCGTCGTACTGCGCCCCGCCCCCGCCGCCAGCAATTCCTCGCCGACGCGCTCCTCCAACGCGGCGATTAAAACATTGATCTCACGCCGGTGCGTCCCGCAATAATCGCGCAGCAGAGCTTTGCACCGCTTCGGGTTTTCGCACACCGAGCGGCCATATTTGGCGACGATCTCACGAAGGGTTTGGCGCGGCACATCAATCATTATTTGCTGCTTAGACACAATCCCGTTTCGCGTCCTGTGGTCGGATTAAGCCGTCACGCCCGAAGGTTAATCCGCTTGTGTTCAGGCAACTGCCTTTAATTTTTCTCGCTAAACAGTATACTGTTTAATAGAATTGCTGCCAGAGGAGGCGTCACACCATTGATCACTGCGGTTTGTTTAGACAGTCGTTCAAAAGAATTCACTGACGAATTTCCCGTCACCCAGATCAGCGACATGTGCCTTAGCGACCAGAAGGTCGTCTGGGCTAATGTCACCGATCCGACCAGCGACGACTTCATCGAACTCGCCGAAGAGTTTGGCTTTCACCCGCTCTCGATTGAAGATTGCCAGCGTCCACACCAACGCCCGAAAGTCGAAGAGTATCCGGGTTACTACTTCATGGTACTCTACGAAGCGGAACTCGTCGGCGCTAACGATCACCTTGAGCTTCGTGAGCTGAACATCTTTCTCGGCAAGAATTATCTCGTCACCGTTCACAGTCGCCCCATTCGCGCGATAACGACGGGCTCGCGCCTCTGGCACGAATGGACTGACAAAGCGGAGCATGGCTCAGGGCTTCTCGCTTACCTTTTGATTGACGCCATCGTTGACGATTACTTTCCGCTGCTAGACATTCTCAGCGAGCGTATGGACGACTTGGAAGATCAAATCTTCGGCGAATTTCAACCGCAGTCCATCGAAGAGATTTTCAAAATTAAGAAGCAACTGCTGCACCTGCGTCGCTCGATCACGCCCTTGCGCGATGTCTTTAATACGATGCTACGGCGCGAGCAACCGATCTTCTCGCGCGACATCCACGTTTACTTTCAAGACGTTTACGATCACATCATTCGCGTCGCCGATAGCATTGACACCTTGCGCGATCTGCTCGGCTCGACGATGGATGCCTATCTCTCGATGTCCGGCAACCGGATGAATCAAGTCATGAAGCGTCTGACTTCAATCTCCACGATCTTGATGTCGGCGACCTTGATCGCGGGCATCTACGGCATGAACTTCACCTATATGCCGGAGCTTGTCTGGCGCTACGGCTACATCTTCGCGCTCGCGTCAATGGTCGCGGTGGCGCTCGGACTCTACCTTTACTTGAGGAAAATTAAATGGTTGTAGAAGAAGACGGCGACGGGCAACCGGCGGAGAGCGAAAGAAAAGTGGACACGGCGACACTCGCGGCGAAACTTGCGCCGCCCGAAGAATTGGCCGGTAAGCGGGCGGAGCCTAAGGCGTATGACGACGGAGCGATCATCTTAAATACGGGCAGCTTCAAGATGCCGAAAAACACGCTCGTAGAAGAGCATGTATCATGGCTTTCGCGCCCCGCTCCGGTGGTCGTCGTCCTCGTCATCATCGCGCTGATATTTATCCTCATGATGGCCGTCTTCATCTCGCTCATGCCTGTTAAAGCTGAATAGAAGAAGTATGGAAAAGCGTTTATGCCCGACCTTTCAGTTACTGCCTGCCGCGCTTAACTTCTCCGACGCGCACAAAATCGGCCGCATCCGCGCTTCGCAAAAGAGCTATTTCTTTCGAACGGCGAGAGCTTCGCGCGCCACCTCGCGGTCGTCGAAGTGTAAAACCTCACGTCCGATCAACTGATAATCCTCATGCCCTTTGCCCGCAATTAACACTAAATCTTTTTCGCCAGCTTCGGCGATTGCTTCATGAATCGCTTGACGGCGGTCGGCGATCTTTTGATACGGTTTACCACTCGCGCGCAAACCCGTTTCCACATCCGCAAGAATCTGTTCCGGGTCTTCGGTGCGCGGGTTATCGGAAGTTAGAATCACAACGTCGCTCAAGCTCGCCGCCGCCTCGCCCATCGGCGCGCGCTTCGAGCGATCCCGATCCCCGCCGCAACCGAAGACGGTGATGACGCGCCCTTGCGGTGCGACGCTCCGCGCCGTGCGCAGCACATTGATGAGCGCGTCGTCTGTGTGCGCGTAGTCCACGACTACTGTGAAATCCCCATCGTGCGCGACGCGCTCGAATCTTCCGGGCGCGCCCGCGCACGCCCCGACCGCGCGCGCGATCACGTCAAGGTCGTAGCCGAGCGCAAGCCCGCACCCGACGGCGGCGAGAATGTTGTAGACGTGCGGGCGGCCGACGAGTGGCGAGAGCAGTTCGCGCTCTCCGGCTGGAGTCCGCAGACGAAACCTCGTCCCTTCGAGCGAGAGTTTGACATCGCGCGCCGTCACCTCCGCTTCACCTTTGAGCGAGTATCGCACCACATTCGACTTAGCCTTCAACAGATCGCGTGCGAGTTCTTCGCCGTGCGCGTCGTCAATGTTGATGACTGACGCGCGCGGGCGCTCGCCGAGACTTCCGTCAAACAGGCGACGTTTCGCCGCAAAGTAAGCTTCCATCGTGACGTGGTAATCAAGGTGATCGCGCGTTAAATTCGTGAAGGCGGCGGCGGCGAGTTGAAGCGCGTCGCAGCGGTGAAGATCAATCGCGTGCGAAGAACATTCCATTACCGCCGTGCGGCAACCCGCTTCGACGGCGCGGCGCAGGAAGCGTTGCATGTCGCTCGCCTCCGGCGTCGTGCGCTCCGCCTTACGCGCTTCGTCTCCGATGCGATACTCGACCGTGCTCGTCATCGCCACCTTCTCATTCGCCGCTTCCATTAACGCGCGGACGAGGTAGGCAATCGTCGTCTTGCCGTTCGTGCCCGTAACGCCGACGAGTCGCAACTCGCGCGACGGATGCCCGTGCACTTCAGCGGCCGCCGCGGCAAGCGCACGCCGCGCATCGCCCACCTCGATCCACGCCCCTCTGAAATTCTTAGGGCACGCCCGCTCCGAGATAACCCCGACCGCGCCCTGCTCGATGACTTGAGCGACGTAGCTGTTCGCATCAGCCGTCGCGCCGCGCACGGCGACGAACAACCATCCTTCGCCCGCCTGACGCGAGTCATGCGTTACGTCCCGCACGAGTGCGCGTTCATCTCCTGTCAATTTACCGCCTGTCGCGCGCGCCACGCTCCCAAGCGTCACACCCGGTCGCGCCTGCTCCCCGTCCGTCATTATTCATTGCTCCTTCGATCCGTCTTAAGCCGCAAAGCAAAGGCGAAGATTATAATTCACGTCCTATTCTTTGCCACCTCTTTATCGCACGTCAATTTACCCCTAGACACGCACTGCGGCGAAGCGTTACGATGCACAACTTCGCACTCGCTCATGCGCTTCTGCTCAATCTTATGAAAACAAATTGAAGGAGCAATCAAAGGATGGGTTCAACTGTTCGCGTTATTCAGTATGGCATCGGGCCGATCGGCGCACACATCGTGCGCCTCATCGCCGCCAAGAAAAATGTTCAGATAGTCGGCGCGATTGACATCGATCCGGCGAAGGCGGGGCAAGACCTCGCGCGCGTCGTCGGCTTGGAGGAAGATACGGGCGTGATGGTTTCGCCCGACGCGGAGGAAGTTTTACGCACCCCTGCTGACATTGTTGTTCACTCAACATCTTCTTATTTGACGGACGTGCGCGAGCAACTTTTACGCTGCCTTACGACAGGGCACAACGTCGTCTCGTCGTGCGAAGAACTTTCCTACCCGCTTCGCAAGCACCCGGAACTGTCGAAAGAACTCGACGAGGCGGCGAAGCGGAACAACGTCACGCTGCACGGCACGGGAGTTAATCCCGGCTTCGTGATGGACAAGCTCGCCCTAACTTTATCGTCCGTCTGCCAGCGGGTCGAGCGGGTCAGCGTCAGGCGCATCGTTGACGCTTCCAAGCGCCGCCTGCCGCTACAGAAAAAGGTCGGCGCGGGGATGAGCGAAAGCGAATTCCGTTCGCAAGTCGGAGCCGGGCGCATCAAGCATCACGGTCTGCCGGAATCGGCGGGCTTAATCGCAGACGGGATGAACATCGAGGTGGACGAGATCAGCGAAACCATCGAGCCGGTGATGGCATCCGCAGACGTGACGACAGAATACTTGCGAGTAAAGCGCGGCGAGGTGGCGGGCGTGCGCCAAATCTGCAAAGGCACAATGCGCGGCGAAGAGAAACTTCATCTTGAATTGCAGATGTACGTCGGCGCGCTTGATCCGGCGGACACGATCCGCATCAAGGGCACGCCGGATTTAACGCTCACAATTCCCGGCGGCACGCACGGCGATCTGGCGACGGTGGCGGCGGTCGTCAACGCCATTCCGCCCGTCATTCAAGCACAGCCGGGACTTAAAACCGTCGCCGACATTCCCGTTAAATTCTACGAAGTTTTCTAAACTAATTTAATGCCAACCAAAACGAAAAGAATGATGCTAACTTGCGCTCTAATTTTTGGCTCCTTGACGTTAGCTTGTTCGAGCGGGGTTACGGTGCAAAGCGACAACGCGACAGGCGACCGAACAAATTCTCAAAAACCGAAAGCAGACGACGAGCGAACACGCGAGCTACGAAACCAGATCGAGCAGATAGCTGCTGCCGCTCAGGGGCGCGTCGGAGTCGCGGCGACGTTGTTGGAAACCGGAGAATCAATCTCTTTTCATCCCGACGAGCATTTTCCGATGCAGAGCGTTTATAAACTCCCCATCGGCATGGCGGCGCTGCAACAAGTTGATGCCGGAAAAATAAACCTCGCGCAGCGCGTGCGAGTTGAAAGAAGCGATTTCGTTCGAGCGGGTCAACACAGTCCGGTTCGAGATAAAAATCCAAACGGCACCGAGTTGAGCGTCGGCGAATTACTGCGATTCATGGTGTCGGAAAGCGACGGCACGGCGAGCGATGTGCTACTCAAACTTGTCGGCGGAGCGGAAGTCGTCAGCAAATTTCTGAATGAGCTTAAAGTTACTGAGATTGTCGTCGCCAATACCGAGAAGGAGATCGGGCAAGACCGGGAGACGCAGTATCGCAATTGGGCTTCGCCTCAAGGAGCAATTGCTTTGCTTCGCGCGCTGCATGAGCGGCGTCGGCTTTCCGAACAAAGCCAAGCGTTGTTGCTAAAGCTTATGATCGAATCTCCAACGGGACCGAAACGGCTGAAAGGACTTTTGCCCGCCAATACGATTGTCGCACATAAAACAGGGACATCAGGAACTGTCAACGGCGTTACTGCGGCGACCAATGATATAGGGCTGGTAACGCTGCCAAACGGACAGCATTTAGCCATCGCAGTTTTTGTCGCGGATTCTCCGGCTGACAGCACGACGCGCGAGGGGGTTATAGCAAGAATAACGCGGGCAGTATATGATGAGATAACTCAATGAAATTTGTGACGCAATTCAAGTTTACCGTAGGGGCGATTCTGTCGCTTGTCTTGCTCGCTTCGGCGCACGCGCAAACGAATGAGATTTCGCGCGACGAGCGGTGGCGCGAGGACGTGCGCTTCTACTCCGCAGAGTTATCGAAACGCCATAAGAATCTCTTTTTTCAATTGTCGAAAGATGAGTTTGAGCGCGAAGTGAAAAATCTTGAAGCGCGGATTCCAAGATTGTCCGACGGAAGAATCGCGCTTGAGTTGATGCGCATCACGGCGCGCGTTGGCGACGGACACACCAACTTATTCACGCCCCCTTCCGGTATGACATTTTTCCCGCTCCGGCTTGAGCGTTTCAAGGAAGGGTGGTTTGTGGCTCAAACCACGGACGAATACAAGCAGGCTCTCGGCGCGCGCCTCGTCCGCATTGGCGACGTGAAATTAGAGGAAGTCGCGCAGCGCTTGAAAGAGTTGATTCCGGCTGACAACGAACTTGATCGCCGAAGCAGGCTGCGATATTTCTTCATCTGGTCGGGAGTTTTGCAAGCCGAAGGGATTTTGCCGCAAGGAGAGACAGGCAGATTTACTTTTCTCGACCGCAACGGCAAACAGCTTACGCTCGACGTGCGCCCCATCCCGCCGGAGCAGTTTCTTAAGAGTCAGTTGCGCGATTTGTCCGACGTAGGAAGTGCTCCGCTCTCCGCTAAGAACGCGCAATCCAATTACTGGTTCGAGTATCTGCCCGACGCGCGAACGCTTTATCTCGCTTACAATCAATGTGCTAACGACGCGAATAAGCCTTTCATGGATTTCGTCAAAGAACTCTTTGCGGTCGTGGACGCGCAATCTACCGAACGCTTCGTCGTTGATTTGCGGCGTAACGGTGGCGGCAACTCGGCCGTCATCAAGAGTCTGTATGACGAATTAAAGAAGCGTCCGCGCTTGATTGATAAAGGCAAGCTGTTTGTGCTCGTTTCAAACGCGACGTTCTCATCCGCCTTCATGAACATGCTTGAAATGCGCGACCGGATGAACGCGATCTTGGTCGGCGAACCTTCGGGGCAAAAGCCGAACGCTTACGGCGAAGTTCGCAGATTCCAATTGCCCCACTCGAAAATAGAGGTTCAGTATTCGACGAAGTTTTGGGAGTTGATGAAGGATTCGGATTCGCCTTACCTGCCCGTTGACATCCACGTTGAACCGACTTTCGCCGACTACACGCAAGGGCGCGACGCGGTTCTGCAAGCGGCGTTGGATTACAAAGCGAAGTGAGACAGAATGAATTTAGCGAAGGTTTTTGACTAAAATGACATCAGTGCTGATCGCGCCACGCGCCAGAGCAAGTTGACGCCCATCGCGTGACCACGCGAAGTCAAATAT
>JACCYN010000311.1 GCA_013696465.1 Pyrinomonadaceae bacterium | reverse complement strand
TAGAGAACGCGCCGCGCTTTCTGCTGTCGGAGGCGATGCGCGGCGAGGGCGGCGTGCTGCGAAACGCCGAGGGCGAGCGCTTCATGCCGCGCTATCACGAGGGAGCGGAACTTGCGCCGCGCGATGTCGTGAGTCGCGCCATCGTCACCGAGATAAAACGCACCGCAAGCGCGAGCGTCTATCTCGACATGACCGACTTTGATCGTCGTTTCTTGCGCCGCCGCTTCCCGAAGATTTACGAAACTTGTAAAGGTTACGGACTCGACATGGCGCGCGAGCCGCTTCCCGTGTCGCCCGCCGCGCATTACTGCATGGGCGGCGTTCGCACCGACATCGGCGGGCGCACCACGCTTCGCGGTCTCTACGCGGCGGGTGAAGTGAGTTGCACGGGCGTTCACGGCGCGAATCGTCTGGCGTCGAACTCGCTGCTCGAAGGTTTGGTTTTCGGCGCGCGCGCCGGAAGCGCAGTCGTCGAAGATTGCGCAAGCGAAAACTTTGCGGCGCGTCAACATCAACCCGAGAGCGACGAAGAAAACAATCGAGCGCAAAATGAAAGAAGCGATCAGGGTGAGATCGCGCTCGCGGTGCGCAAGCGCGTGCGGCGTCTCATGTGGGAGCGCGTCGGCATTGTTCGCACGCGCGAATCTTTGGAGCGGGCGTTGTTTGAGTTCGGGCAGATCACGCGCGCGCCGCTTCTTCCGGCTTCGCGTAACTTCCTCACGGTCGCCATGCTCATTACAAAGTGCGCCTTGTGGAGGGAGGAATCGCGCGGCGGACATTTTCGCAGCGACTTTCCAGAACGCGACGACAAACGCTGGCAAGTGCATTCGATTCTTAAAAAAGGGTCGGAAGTTTCGGCGAGCGAGAAAATAGATTTTGAAAGTT
Source organism: Pyrinomonadaceae bacterium (assembly GCA_013696465.1). Taxonomy (GTDB): domain Bacteria; phylum Acidobacteriota; class Blastocatellia; order Pyrinomonadales; family Pyrinomonadaceae; genus JACCYN01. Next base: position 1,149 of record JACCYN010000311.1, on the reverse strand, counting down.
GATGATTCAATTCAGAATCAGAGGATTCAAAAATTGAAACGTTAGATTTGAAGTTCAAAGAATAATGGCTGAGTACACGCAGTTACACGATTGGAATCTCAAACCGCGCGAAGCGATTGAATTGCAAAAGAGTTTGCGCGAGCGTGTCCGCATTGAGCCGCTGGCGCGCGAAGTTAAAACGATTGCGGGCGCGGACATCTCGTTTAATAAATTCTCTGAAACTGTTTACGCCGGGCTTGTTGTGCTGCTTCTCGATACGCTTGAGACAATTGAAGAAGTCGGCGTGGTGAGCGAAACGAAGTTTTCGTATGTGCCGGGTCTGCTTAGTTTTCGTGAGGCGCCTTCGGTGCTTGAGGCATGGGCAAAATTGAAGTCGGAACCTGATGCGGTGATGTTCGACGGGCAGGGAATCGCGCACCCGCGTCGCGTTGGCATCGCTTCGCACGTCGGACTCATTATCAATCGCCCGACGTTCGGTTGCGCCAAGTCAGTGCTCGTCGGGCGCTCCGAAGAACCACCTTCGGAGCGCGGCACGTGGACGAACCTTGTTGACAAGGGCGAGACAGTCGGCGTGGCGTTGAGAACAAAGCGTAACGTGCAGCCGATCTTCGTTTCACCCGGACACCTGATTGACTTGGCGGGAGCGATTGATCTTACGCTTTGGTGCGATGGCGGCTACCGCCAACCGGAACCGACACGGCGCGCGCACCTGCTCGTCAATAGGCTACGGCGCGGCGAAGAGCAGCCGACATAAAAAAGCGAGGCGACTTTGATCATGCAATCAAAGTCGCCTCGCTTTCGTCGTAAAACAATTCGACTAACTGATTACTCGGTCAGCTTGAATTTCGCTGAAGGCGCGAGCGATTGACCCGAAACGCGGTCGCGGATGCGAATCACGAGTTCGTAGTCGCCTGCGGTCAAGCCGCTCGTCGGAAGCAGGCGCGCGAGCGTCAGGCGTTGTCCCGCATCGCTCATCCCGCGCCAGTCCTCTTTCTCGCCGCCCACCATCTTGCCGTCCTTCATGAGCACGTATTCAACTTCGACCGACGGTCGCAGAGTCGTTTGATCAATTCCGGCATTGTAAACCTGCATGTAGACGCCGACCGCTTCGCCACGACGATAATTGCCGGAGACGTTCGGGATCACTTT
>JACCYN010000365.1 GCA_013696465.1 Pyrinomonadaceae bacterium | reverse complement strand
CACTTTCGCGGCGTGGCGACGGTGCTCGCGGTGCTCTTCAACGTCGTGCGCCCCGACACCGTGTTCTTCGGGCAGAAGGACGCGCAGCAAACGCTCGTCGTCAAACGCCTTGTGCGCGATTTAGCGTTCGACGCCGAAGTTGTGGTGCTGCCAACTTTACGTGAGACTTCGGGTCTCGCTCTGTCGTCGCGCAACGCTTACCTTAACGACGCGGAGCGGCAGCAAGCGACCGCGCTCTACCGCGCCCTGCAAGCGGCGAAAGCCGTCTATAAAAACGGCGAACGTTCGGCACGACGCATCGCCGAGATTGTGAGCAGTGAGATAAGCCGTGAACCCGGAGCGCAACTCGAATACGTCAGCGTCACCGACGCCGACACGCTCGAACGCCTCGACAAATTAGACGACCGCACCGCGCTCGTCGCCGTCGCCGCCCACATCGGCAGAACGCGCTTGATTGATAACGTCGTGCTCTGCCCGTCAAAACTAAACTCACGCACAATGATTGAGCCGTAAATCAGAAGTGTAATCGGGCGGGCGACGACGCGAGTTGAACGCGCAAGTACTCAAGTTTGGTAAAATCCAAGTGATGAAAAAAGAATTGGTGACACTCACGATCAACGGCGAAGAGAAAACCTTTGCCGCCGCGCCGAACACCCTGCTGCTCAATGCGCTCCGCGACGAGCTAAATTTAACTGGGACGAAGCAGGGCTGCGACGACGGCGATTGCGGTGCGTGCACCGTGCTCGTTGACGACCTACCCGTGCTCTCCTGCATGATCATCGCCGCGAGCGTTGATAGACACCGCGTGATGACGATTGAGGGTTTGGCGAAAGACGGCAAACTCGACCGCGTGCAGCAATCCTTCTGGACGGAAGGCGGAATGCAGTGCGGCTTCTGCACGCCCGGCATGATCTTAAGTTCCTACGCGCTTCTTAAACGCAACCCGAACCCCTCCGAGCATGAAATCCGCGACGCGCTATCAAACAATCTCTGTCGCTGCACGGGCTACACGAAGATCGTCACGGCCGTCGAACGCGCCGCAAGTTTCAAAGAGTTTACCGGCAAATAAATTTCAAGACGCACCCCTTCCGAATTATGAGCACACAAGAATTTATGAACATCGGCACGCGCGTGCCGATGACCGACGGCCCGCCGAAAGTTACGGGACAAGCGATCTACGCTGACGATCTTCGTTTGCCGAACATGCTCTACGGCAAAACCCTGCGCTCGCCGCACGCGCACGCGCGCATCGTCTCGATTAACACTTCCAAAGCCGAAGCGTTGCCCGGCGTAATGGGCGTCGTGACGGGCAAGGACGCGCCTGCGAAGTACGGCATTCTCCCTATCGGACATGACGAGACGGCCTTTTGTATTGACCGCGTGCGCTACGTCGGGGACGAAGTGGCTGCTGTCTGCGCGACGAGCGAACAGATTGCGGAAGAAGCTTTAGAGTTGATCGAAGTCGAATACGAAATTCTCCCTGCGTTCCTCAACCCGGAAGAAGCAATGGCTTGCGAAGACGAAAGTTTGTGGCTGCACCACGACCGCAAGCGCAACGTCGAGAAGCAATATCATCATCACTTCGGCGATGTCGAGAAAGGTTTTCAGGAAGCCCTTGATTCCGGCGGCGCGGTGCGCTTCGACAAATACTATAACCCGCGCATCACGCACGCGCCGATGGAGCCGCACGCCTGCGTCGCCAATTACGAACACGAGGGCAGAGTCACGCTCTGGACTTCGACGCAGACGCCGCACTACGTCCACCGCACGCTCGCCGTCGTTCTCGATATGCCGATGTCGCAGATTCGCGTGATCAAACCTTTCGTCGGCGGCGGCTTCGGCGGCAAAAGCGAAACCTTCTCGCACGAGGTCGCCGCGTGTCTGTTCGCAAAGAAAACTTGTCGGCCCGTGAAATTCAACTTCACGCGCGAAGAGGTTTTCTACGCGCATCGCGGTCGCCCCGAACAATACGTCGAACTAAAAACCGGCGTCGCTAAAGACGGGCGCATCACGGCCGTCGAAGCGAAAGTCGTGCAGGATGGCGGCGCATATTGTTCTTACGGCGTCGTGACGATTCTCTACTCCGGCGCACTGATCGCCGCGCTCTACGACATTCCGAACATCAAGTTTGACGGCTACCGCGTGTTGACCAACAAGCCCGCGTGCGGCCCGATGCGCGGACACGGCACGGTCGGCGTGCGCTTCGGATTTGAATCGCAACTCGACATGCTCGCAGCGGAAATCAACATGGACGCGGGCGAGTTGCGGCTTAAAAACAAACTGAAGCCGAACACGATCACCGTCAACGATTTGCGCGTAACGTCTTACGGTTATGACAAGTGCATTGAGAAAGTGATGGAAGCGTCGGATTGGCGGAACAAGCGGGGCAAGATGGCTTACGGCAAAGGCGTCGGGATGGCCGGTTCGCACTACGTCTCCGGCGCGGCGAATTCGATCATCAGATCGAAGCTGCCGCATTCAACCGTTTCGATCAAAATTGATTACGACGGCGGCGTGACGGTGTACACGGGCGCGGCCGAGATCGGGCAGGGCACGGAGACGATCCACGCGCAGATCGTCGCCGAAGAGATGGGCGTCGAACTTTCGCGCATCCGCATCGTCGCGGCAGATTCGGCTTTAACTCCGGTTGATCTCGGTTCGTATTCCTCGCGCGTCACGTTCATGGCGGGTAACGCCGCGAAAGAAGCGGCGCACGACATCAAGCAGCAACTCTTCCGCACGGCGGCGGAACTGTTAGGAGAATCGCCCCAGCATCTCGTCGCGCGTGACGAAAAGATTTTCCCGCGCGATGAACCACAACGTTCGATTACATATCAAGAAGCGTTGCTCGCCTGCATTGAGAATGGCGGCACGCTAATCGCTAAAGGCACATACACGCCGCCGACCGAAGCGCAGGGCGGAAGTTTCAGAGGCGCGGGCGTCGGACCCGGCGTCGCTTACTCTTACGCAGCGCAGGTTGCTGAAGTGACGGTTGACGCGGAGACAGGACTTTTCGTCGTTGATAAAATCTGGGCGGCGCACGATTGCGGACGCGCCTTGAACCTCTTAACTGTCGAGGGGCAAGTCGAAGGCTCGGTCTGGATGGGCTTGGGGCAGGCGGTGGCGGAAGAGCAGATTTTCGAGAACGGCAAGACGATGAATCCGGGTTTGCTTGAATACAAATCAGCTTCTTCGCTGGAGTCGCCGCCGATTGAAACTTTTATCGTCGAGACGATAGACCCGGAGGGGCCGTACGGAGCGAAAGAAGCGGGAGAAGGAAGTTTGGCGGCGACTATTCCGGCTGTCGCCAATGCGATCTACGATGCGATTGGAGTTCGCATCAACGATCTCCCGCTCTCGCCCGAAAGAATCTTGAAGGGGATTGAGGAACGGAAAAAGCGTTCTTGAAGGATAAAGTGTTATGAGCACACAGCGAAAACCCGAACGGCACTACACCCTCGAAGATTATTACGCCATTGAAGAGATGTCCGAGATCAAGCACGAGTATTATGACGGCGAAATCTTTGCGATGGTCGGCGCTTCGTTTAACCACAACTTAATCGCAGGGAATCTGTTTGCGGCTTTGAAGGTTAAGTTGAAAGGAACAGGTTGCGACGCTTTAATCAATGATATGCGCGTTTGCACATCGGAAGGGTTATATACCTACCCTGACATTGTAGCGGTCTGCGGCGAAGCCAAGTTGAGCGAAGATCAAATTAAAGCTTTGACCAACCCGACGCTGATCGTCGAAGTGCTTTCGGAATCAACGAAGAGGTATGATCGCGGACAGAAATTCGAGTTGTACCGCTCAATCGAAACTCTACGCGAATACGTGCTCGTCGAACAAAATCGAATCTTCGTCGAACGCCACGAGAAAATCCAATCCGGCGACTGGGCGCGCAAGGAATACGCAACCGCCGACGCGACGTTGGAACTAACGTCAATTGATTTCCGCATCGCTTTATCCGACATTTACTACCGCGTAGAATTCGATTCTTAAACTTGTAACCTTATGACTATGGCATCTTTCACGCTTCACCGTCCACACACTTTGGATGAAGCGTTTCAAATTTTAGCGCAACACAAAGAGAACGCGCGCATCGTCGCAGGCGGCAGCGACATGGTTGTTAACATGCGCATGAGAATTCAGACGCCCGCGCACGTCGTTGATTTGCGCGCGATTGACGAGCTGCGCGGCGTTCGCTTCGACGCGAATGAAGGCTTAAAGGTCGGCGCGCTCACGACCGTCTCCGCGCTCGCAAACGATCCGCTGATCGGGGAACGCTTCAGCGTCGTGGCTTCAGCCGCGCGACAAGTCGCAGGGCCGAACATCAGGAACATGGCGACAGTCGGCGGCAATCTCTGTCTCGACACGCGCTGCGTTTATTACAACCAATCTTACTTCTGGCGAAAGTCGAACAACTTCTGTTTGAAGAAGGACGGAACTGTTTGCCACGTCGCGCCCGGCGGAAAGAAATGTTGGGCCGCCGCTTCGGGCGATCTCGCGCCCGCGTTTCTCACATTGAATGCTTCTGTTCGCTTGTTAAGCCCGCAGGGTGAACGCGCGCTTCCGCTCTCCGAGTTTTACATTAACGACGGAATCGAAAAGTACGATCTTCGCCCTGATGAGATTCTGTGCGAA
>JACCYN010000301.1 GCA_013696465.1 Pyrinomonadaceae bacterium | reverse complement strand
GCTTCACCGCCGAGCGCCGTGATCGCGTTCTTGATGATCGCTTCGGCTTTCGGATCGCTTCCTTGCGCGCTTACGCTCGGCGGCGTCGCCACACCGGGCGCGGAGTTTTGCGCGAAGGCAATTGAGGCAAAGCAGAAAAACGCAAATGCGATTTTGATCCAGCCGCGTGAGAGTGCCAGAGGGGAAAAGATGTTCCTGTTCATAATCTTTATTGTAAACGCTGCTCGTCGCATCAACATAAACAAAAGGGAGGGTCCAATGATAACCCATCACTGAAACCCTCCCGGTTAAGACGTTAAATTAACGAAGGCGGTTGCAACCGCTAAAGTTTAGCTGCCCGGCGTAGTGATCGTGATCTCGCCGTCAACCGCGTCAACTAAAAAGCGCGGCGCAGATTTCCACATCGTCGTGATCGGCAGTTTCACCTTCTCGTCAATGTGACGCTTTAGGAAGCGCGCCCCGTAAGTTGTGCTAAAGCCTTTCTCCGTAAGAAGGTTGATCGCGGTTTCGGTGATCTCGACCGTTTTCCCCTGTCGCTCCATATGTTTCTGCAGTCGGCCGAGATATAGTTGGGCGATCTGTTTCACTTCGTCCATCGTCAACGGCGAGAAGACAACGATCTCGTCAATGCGGTTACGAAACTCCGGCGAGAAACGCTGCTCGGCCGCTTTCATCACTTCGGCTTTAACGGCGCGCACGTCGCCTAAAGTCTTCGTGCCGAAGCCGAGCGGCTTCTCATACCGCTTAAAGCTGTCCGAGCCTAGGTTCGAGGTCATGATGACAATCGCATCGGAGAGGTAAACCTTTTTGCCGCGCCCGTCCGTGAGCCAGCCTTCGTCGAAAGCTTGCAGAAAAAGGTTCATCAGCGACGGCGAAGCTTTTTCAACTTCGTCGAGCAGGAGAACTGTATAGGGGTTCTCACGCAAACGCTCGGTCAAAATTCCGCCGCGTTCCGAACCGACGATGCCGCGCGGCATCCCGATCAACTTCTCGATGCCGACCGTGCCCTCGCCGTACTCCGACAAATCAATGCGCACCATCTTCTCTTCGTCGCCGAACATAAGTTCTGCCACGGCCTTAGCGAGTTCGGTTTTGCCGACGCCCGTCGGGCCGAGGAAGAGAAGCACGCCGTCCGGCTTGTAATGATTATCCTTCAGCGGCCCCTTGTTGAGGCGCAGGCGTTGAGCGACGGCTTTCGTCGCTTCCTTCTGCCCGATCACGCGCTTGCCGAGATCGTCCTCCATGTCGAAGAAGCGGTCGCCCGTATCGCGGAAGATCATGTCGCGCGGGATGCGAGACTCCTGCGAGATCACGTCAATGACGTGCTCAGACCCCACGATCATATTCTGCGGTTCGTTGATCTCAACTTTCACGGCGGCCGTGTCCAACCAGCCGATGGCTTTATCGGGCAAATGAAGGTTGCGGATGTATTTCGGCGCCATCTCAAGCGCGGTGTTAATCGCGTCGTCAGAGATCGTCACCGAATAATTGCGCTCAAGGCGCGGGCGCAGTCCGAAGAGAATCGCACGCGTTTCGCTGATCGTCGGCTCGTCAACTTTCACAAGCCGGAAACGACGCGCCAGCGCTTCATCTTCGCCAATATACTCTTTGTATTCCGTGATCGTCGTTGCGCCGATGATGCGCAGTTCGCCGCGCGCGAGCGAAGATTTGAACATGTTCGCCGCGTCCGAAGATGTGCCGAGCGCCGCGCCCGCGCCGATTATAGTGTGCGCTTCGTCAATAAAGAGAATGAGGTTGTCGCGCTCTTTCACTTCATCAATAATGCCTTTGATTCGTTCTTCAAACATGCCGCGCAGCATTGTCCCCGCGACTAATCCGCCCATCTGAAGTTGCACGATGTGCGTGCCGCGCAGACGTTGCGGGACTTTCTCCGGCTCTAATTCAATGAGTCTTGCTAACCCTTCGACGACCGCAGTTTTACCGACGCCGGGTTCGCCGACGAGCATCGGCGAATTGGCGCGCTCCTTGTGGCAGAGGATTTCGATCATCTGCTGGATTTCACGTTCGCGCCCGATGGTCGGCGGCAGTTTGTCTTGCCGCGCAAGGCGGTTCATCGAAACGCCGAAGTGCTTCATGTAGGGCGGCAGTTCAAACTTCTTTTTATACTGCTCTTCTTCCTGCTCGCGTGTGCGAATGCGGGCGCGCACGTTTTCCACCACTGTCTCCGAGCTGATGCCGAGATTACGCAGCACCTCGTTCAGCAGGCTTCTTTCGTCCTGCGAAAGCGCCATGAGAAGATCGGTCGCTTCAATCGTCTTCCTTCCTTGCGAGCGGGCGCGATCCATCGCGCGCTTGAAAAGATCGATTGTCTCCGGCAAGATGCGTAAACCTTTACCGGTGTACTGCACGCGGGTTGAATCCAGACGCCGCTCGATCAGGACTTTCACCGAACGCGGATCGAGCGCGAGGTCGCGGATCATGCCGTTGAAGAGGTCACCCTCTTCAGACGCTAAAGCGTCGAGCACATGCTCGACGCCGAGGTGGTTTTGATCGCGGCGACGAGATTCTCCAACGGCGTGTTCAAAAACTCGTTTGCCGCTATCACCAAATTTATCTTTATAAGTTGCTAGATCAGACATTGTTTTCCTTACGCCCGCTGGTGGGCAGCGGCCCCTCTAGCGCCGCTTACGTTGTCGTTCGTTATCAAACCGTCACCCAATTTTCGGGCTTTACTTTGATGCGCCCCGAAGCATTGTCGTTGCGGCGGGCAAGCATAGCACATTTGATTTCTTGCGATGTGTGGTCATTGTTTGACAACCGTTTTGCGAAATCTGTGCGGCGGCGCACGAGTTTCAACCACAAAAAGTTTAGATGCGAAAAGAGCGCCGCTTACGAACCATCTCCTTTTAAGGAAAGGTTGAAACGAACGCTCCTTCCGTATCTTATTTTTCTTTGAAAACAGGTTACGACTAAAAATCGTAATCTTCGCCGCCCGGCATCGCGGGCGCGGCGGCGCGTTTCGGCTCCGGCGCGTCGGTGACGGCAGCGCCGGTCGTCAATAAAAGCCCCGCGACCGACGCGGCGTTTTGCAAAGCCGTGCGCACAACTTTCGTCGGGTCGATGATTCCGGCCGCAAAGAGGTCTTCGTATTCTCCGGTCGCCGCGTTGTAACCGAGTTTGCCTTTCGAGTCGTCAATGCGTCCGATCACGATTGCGCCGTCAACGCCTGCGTTCTCCGCGATGCGACGAAGCGGTTCTTCCAGAGCGCGCCGCAAGAGACGCACGCCCGTCTGCTCGTCCGCGTCTTCGAGCGTCAACTTGTCGAGAGCTTTTGCCGCGCGAAGAAGCGCGACGCCGCCGCCCGGCACAATTCCTTCCTGCGCCGCCGCGCGTGTTGCGTTAACCGCATCTTCCACGCGCGCCTTCTTTTCTTTCATCTCCGTTTCGGTCGTCGCACCGACGCGAATCACGGCGACGCCTCCGGCGAGTTTCGCCAAACGTTCTTGCAATTTCTCGCGGTCGTAATCCGAAGTCGTCTCCTCGATCTGGCGGCGGAGCGCCGCTATCCTTCCTTCGATCTCTCGCTTGTCGCCCGCGCCTTCGACAATCGTTGTGTTGTCTTTATCCACGATCACGCGCTTGGCCGTTCCGAGATCATCAATCATTACGCTCTCAAGCTTGATGCCTAAATCTTCCGTGATCACTTTGCCTCCTGTTAAGGCAGCGATGTCTTCGAGTATGGCTTTGCGGCGGTCGCCGAAGGCCGGAGCTTTGACAGCGCAAACTTTGATCGTGCCGCGCAGTTTGTTCACCACTAAGGTTGCAAGCGCGTCGCCTTCAACGTCTTCGGAGATAATGAGAAGCGCGCGCCCCTGCTGCGCCGTCTGCTCAAGAACGGGAAGCAGATCGCGCATCGAAGACACTTTTTTCTCGTGAAGAAGGATGAAGGGGTCTTCGAGCGCGGCTTCCATCCGCTCCGGGTTTGTCACGAAATAAGGCGAAAGATAGCCGCGATCAAACTGCATACCTTCGACGAGATCGAGTTCCGTCTCCATCGTGCGCGATTCCTCAACCGTCACCACGCCGTCACGCCCGACGCGCTCCATCGCTTCCGAAAGCAATGCGCCGATCTCGCGGTCGTTGTTGGCCGAGACGCTCGCCACGTTCGCAAGGTCGGCTTTGCTTTTGACGCTCTTCGATTGCCGTTCAAGTTCCGCGACCGCCACCTCAACCGCTTGTTGAAGACCGCGCTGCAACGCCATCGGGTTTGTCCCGGCCGTCACGTTCTTCACGCCTTCGCGGAAAATGGCCTGCGCGAGCACAGTCGCGGTCGTCGTGCCGTCGCCCGCCGTGTCGTTCGTCCGCGTGGCGACCTCTTTGACCATCTGCGCGCCCATGTTCTCGTAATTGTTTTCCAGATCGATCTCTTTAGCGACCGTCACGCCGTCCTTCGTAATCAACGGCGAACCGAACTTTTTGCCGATCACGACGTTGCGCCCCTTGGGGCCGAGCGTGACGCGCACGGCGTTCGCCAAAGTGTTTACGCCCCGCAGCATCGCGCCCCGCGCATCCTCGCTAAACTTCAACTCTTTTCCAGCCACTTTTATATTCTCCTAAAATTGAAATATCGGATTGCTTTTAATACAAGATAATCTCAGGACTAAACGATTTTGTCGCCTTAGTTTCCTTGCGCCGTCTGTCCACTTTCTTGACTTCGCCCGCGCCCCACTTGCACGCGCGCGGGCCGCAGCAAACGGTCGCCCAGACGATAGCCGCGATCATATTCGGCCGTCACAACGCCGTCCTTCTCCGGCGAGACTTGGACTGTGTCAACCGCTTCGTGCAGTTCCGGGTCAAAGTTTGCTCCCGTCGCCACTGTTGATTCGACGCCGACGGTCGCCAGCGCTCGCTCGAAGCCGCCAATCGTACTTTGTAAACCATTCATTAAAGTTTCAATTGCGCCGCCCTGTGCCGCCGCCTCCAGCGCGCGCCGCAAGTTGTCCATCACCGGCAACAGGGCGGAAATAAACGCCGCCTTTTCACCGCGCGCCCGTTCATCCGCCGCGCGCGCGAGGCGTTGCCGCGTTTCGTCCGTCTCCTGCTGCATCTGACGGCGTATCTGCTCGAAACGGGCCAGCACGTCGGCGAGTTTACCTTCGGCTTCGCGCGTGCGCGCTTCGAGTTCTTCGACGTATTTCGGTTTCAAGTATGCAGATTCAGGCGCGCTTTCATCATCGGCGCCGCCGCTCGCAGACTGCGGCTCGCCGTTGATGTTAATGCGGCGTCGGTCTGTGACGCGAACCCGCCCGGCGTCAATCATTTCTTCGTCGCCCGGAGACTCTGTTTCGTCAGTCTCTTTTCTCCTAAACATACCGCCTTGTTATTCTCCCTAACGAAAATGTTTTGATGATTTAATGCAAACTTCTCCCAATCTTACAGCCCTCGCGCCACATAGTCACAAAAAGGAAGGGAAAGTGATAAGCGGCAAACTCAATCGCCCATCACTCTCCCGCGCCGACCGTTTAGCACGCTTTGAGTTAACGACCGACCGCTTTGTTGTGCGTGTTTTGATTCTTCACTTCCGCATCAATCGTGCGGGGCGCGTCCTGTCCGTCTGCCTCGCCTGTGACCTCGATGATGCGGCGCGCTTTCACCTCTTCGCGTTTGGGGAGCGTGACGCGCAGCACGCCGTTTTTATATTCAGCTTGTGTGCCCTCGGCCGAGACGCTCTGCGGCAGCGTAAAGGCGCGCGAAAACGAACCGTAAGCGCGCTCGACGCGGTGGTAATTGTCCTGCTCGCTCCGCTTCTCGAAACGCCGTTCGCCGCGCAAAGTCAAGACGTTGTTTTCAACTGTGAGGTGGAAATCTTCGCGGTTCATGCCCGGAAGTTCGGCTTCCAAAACGATTTGATCTTTATTTTCGTAAATGTCTATGCTCGGATTCCACGCTCCGCTAGCGATGTTTTCGTCGCCGAAGGAGCGCGAAAGGCTCGTCGAGAAAAGGCGATTAACTTCATCCTGCAGGCTCCGCAGATCGCGGAAAGGGTCATGACGCATAATGCTCATAAGAGTGTCCTCCCAAAGAATTTAGTGAATCAGTTGAAACGAAAGAACCGAAGGTTAACCTAGCAAACTTCCCGGTTCTGAGCATGAACGAATAATAAACCTTGAGTGAGTTTGTGTCAACTTGGGCGCGCTCTGAACGATGTGTCTCTAAGAGGGTTAGATTTGCGTTTTACAGTCATCAGAAGGCTCGAAAATGCGAATTAAGCTAATCACTGTCCAAGCCGAAAAAGCGTTTGATTGAAGCAAGCAGTCCGGTTGACTCTTCTAATTCCTGTTGCTCAGGTTTTCGGGCGTCAAGCGCGGTGCGCCGTTCGGCGATGGTATGGCTCAGGGCTTCAACCAAATCGGGGTTAGTGTCGAAAAGCGGTTTTATCGCGGTGTGATCGATCTGGAAAACTTCCGTCTCTTCGGCGGCGATGATGCTAGCGGTGCGCGGAGCGCCGGTAAACAACCCCATTTCGCCGAAAAAGTCGCCCTCTTCGAGAGAGGCGATGGTGCGCGACTGTCCGTCGTCGGAAACCTGAACTTCGACTTCGCCGCGATTGACGACAAACATACTCGCGCCTTTCTCTCCGGCGCGAATAATAGTTTCTCCGGGTGCGAAAACGTGGCTTTCGACGTTCGCCGAAAGACGCGCGAGTTCTTCACCAGAGAGCGGAGCGAAAATATCCACGGCCGCAAGCCGCTCGACGATGCCGTTATTAATCTTTTGCCGCGCGCCATTTGAATTTGTCGCGGGCTGGCGCTTGATGTGAAGCGTGCGCGTCGGGTAAGCGAAATTAAGTCCGGCGCGGCGGAAGGCATACCAGATGCGCTGGCGCACGAGCGCGTCCGTGTCGTTGTAGAGAGCGTAATCGTCGAGCCAGTATTTAACTTCGTAATCAACTCCGCTTTCGCCCAGATTCATCACCCGCGCGATGGGCGTTATGCTCTGCGAAACATTCTTCGTTTCGCGCACCGCTTCGCGCACAACGTGGATGACTTTCGCGGGCGAATCCGTGTAAAGCGCGTTAAAGAAAACGAGGCGCGCGTTGAGGTTGTCGCGCGGGCAAACTTCGATGGATTCCTTCGCCGTCGAAGTGTTACTGATTAAAACGATGTGATTGGCGAACGTCCTGATTTTCACCGCGCGCCATGTGATGCTTTCAACCACGCCCGTCCACAGCCCGACCGTGATCACATCGCCGACTTGGAAAGGTTTGTCGGCGTGCAGGGAGATGCCCGCGAACAGATTGCCGAGCGTGTCCTGCAGGGCGAGACCGAGGATGACGCCGACCACCGCCGATGTTGTAAAGAGCGCGCCGAGCGAGATTTCAGGGAAGATTATTTTGAAGACGAGAACGAAAACGAGAATGTAAGCGACGAGCGCAATGAGGTCACGCATCAGGCGCGGCGCTTCGTAACCTTTACGACGCTGCAACAGGAAATTAAAAACAAACGCGGTCGCCACGCGCACCACAGCGAAGGCGAAGGCAAGCCACAGCGCGAGCTTCAGCAATTGCAGAGCGACATTCAAAATGCCGTCGTCCACGCCAAGCTGATTCTCAGAGATGGAGCGCAGCGTCGGCTCAAAGGTGTAGAGCAGACGGAGCGTGAAGGCAGTGATTGCGATCAGGAGGATCGGCAGCCACGCCGGTCTTCCTGATCGTGTGCGATTAGTGGACATAGATAAAGGAGTTTATTCTAAAAGCGTCCGAGAAAATCACTCAGCCACGAATGAACACGAAGCAGCGCAAACAAAGCAAATTAAAAGCACGTTCTTAATTTGAGTAAATCTGCCTTCGTTCGTGATTCAATCTTGCGCCGTCGTAGAAGTTGTTAATCCCTTTCAGTGTCTTACCAGAAAAGCGTGACGACGATTAGCAGCACGGACAAAGCGGAGACGACTCCCACCGTCAGCCACGCCGCGACATTATAGATGCGCCCGTTTGCCCGCTCACCCATCAACTCGCGGTCGCTTGCCAGACGCAAAACTGCGATCAAAATAATCGGCAATAGCAAGCCGTTGATGACCTGCGTCGTCAGCAGCACGGAGATGACGGGCAGCCCCGGCAAGATGGCAACGAACGCGCCGACGGCGACAAGAAACGTGAATATGCCGATAAAGATCGGCGCTTCGCGGAAACTGTGAGACACGCCTTTCTCAAATCCGAAGGCTTCGCTGATCGAGTAAGCGGTGGCAAGCGGAAGCACTCCGGCCGCAAGCAGCGACGCGCCGAGCAGTCCCGTCGCAAAGAGCACGGTGGCGTAACGCCCCGCGAGCGGCTCAAGGGCGCGCGCCGCATCTGCGGCCGTCTCAATCCCGATGCCGTGCAGGTTAAGCGCCGCGGCCGTAGAGATGATGATAAAGAAACTGATCGAGATAGAGAACACCGTTCCAACCCACACGTCGGCGCGCGTCAAATTGTAGTCTTCCACCCTCACACCTTTTTCCACAACCGACGATTGCACAAAAACCTGCATGTAAGGCGAGATCGTCGTGCCGATCAACGCGATGATCGTGAACAGATACGCCGAATCCAAATTCTCGAAACTCGGCCGCGTCGTTCCGCGCCACACCGCCGACCACTGCGGGCGGGCGAGAAAAGCGGAGATGATGTAGCCTAAGAAGACGAGCGACATGGTCAGAAACACGCGCTCAACCCGCCGGTACGATCCCCTCACGACAAGCCACCACACGCCAAGAGCCGCGAGCGGCACGGAGATGAAACGCGACACGCCGAACAATTCGCTCGCCGCCGCGATGCCGACAAACTCGGAGATCGTGACGCCAGTGTTGGCAACGAGCAAGGCGAGCATCACAAGCGCCGCCCAACGCACGCCGAAGCGTTCGCGGATCAGATCGGCCAAGCCCTTGCCCGTCACCGCGCCCATCCGCGCGCACATCTCCTGCACGATGGCGAGGCTAATCGCAATCGGGAGCATCACCCATAGCAGACGATAACCGTAGGTCGCGCCTGTCGAAGCGTAAGTAGCGATGCCGCCCGCGTCGTTACCCGCGTTGGCGGCGACCATGCCGGGGCCGAGAATCGCAAAGTAAGCGAGAAGCCCCTTGCGCCGCGCCAGCGTGCCGCGCACACCGCGAGTGCTGCGCCGCCACAGACGACGCCCGGCAGCACCTAAATTTTGCGCCGATGCGCGCGCGTCGGCCACTCGGAGGGTCTCCGTCTTTCATAAACAGTTACTAAAAATTTAAGTATCCAAATCTTCTTAAGTCTGTTTACTTTCAAGAACGCCAACACGGTCTTGCAACTCGCTGACATCGCTGCGCATGATGAGCAACATCCCCTCGATACGATCAAGTCGCTGCCCCTGCAAACGCTGCTCGCGCTCAATACGCTCAAGGCGTTTATTCATGTCGTTACGCATCTCGCCGATTTCGCGGCTGATCGCGCTCAAGTAATTCAGCATCTCGGTTGTGCGGTCTGTGCTCATTTGATTTTGTTTCCCGCCGTAACAAACGCACTTAGATTCTAAACGCACGCCATCATACAACCATACAAAGAACGGGCGCTCGATTTTATCGGCCAGATACTTTATTAACTGAACAATCTCGGCAGACGCTGTTGCCAACCCTTCGGCAGTAGCATCTCCATCGCATCATCAACCGTGACGATCCCTAAAATATCTCCCGCTTCGTCAACGACGGGCAAGGCGAGCAGATTGTATTCGGCGATTCGGTGCGCCACGTCGCGCGCCGCGTCATCCGGGTGCGCCGCTTGAAATTCGTCGCGCATCACCATTTCGAGCGGTGCATTTGGATCAGCGAGGATAAGGCTGCGCAACGCGATCACGCCCCTAAGTTTCCACGAATTTTCTTCTTCGACGACGTAAAGGTAATAGATCATATTCGGCGTCTCAGCCATCTCGCGCAGGCGCGCGAGGCTCGCGCCGACCGTGAGTTGGCGCGGCAGCGTGACGAACTCCGTTGTCATCAAGCCGCCCGCCGTGTCGTCTTCATAAGGCAGTAGCTCGGCGACGTCCCGTTGCTCCTCGCCTTCCATGCGGTTGAGCAAGTCTTCGGCTTTTTCTTCCGATAGGTCGCCGAGGACGTCCGCCGCTTCATCGGGCGACATGTGTTCGAGAATGTCCGCCGCGCGTTCCTCGTCCATGTCGCCGATGATCTGCGCTTGGCGCTCGGCGGGCATTTCCTCCAGAGTTTCGGCGGCTGTTTCGTCGTCGAGAGATTCAACGATATCTGAGCCGTGATGGTATGAAAGCGCTTCGGCGAGGCGCGCGATCTCTACGGGATGGAGGCGCGCGAGTTTGTCGCTCGAAGATTTTAACTGCACGGTCGCGGCGTCGGTCGCCAAGTATCCAACGTCTGCCCAATCAATCACTTCAACCGGACGACTTGTGCCGACGAACCCGGCGGGCGCGAGCCGCCGCCACAAACCTTGTAACCCAACGTCTGCGCCCGTCACTCGCCATTCGCCTGCGACCTCAATCAATTGTACGTCGTTGACGCGCACGACGCGCTTGCCGTCAACATCAATCAATTGTTTGTCGAGCACATCGCGGGCGAGCAACGCTTCGCCGTCGCGTCGGGCGAAGGGGCGCAAATCAAGAATATCTGAGTTGAGGCGCGCCCCGCTTTCGTTCAGTTGCGCGAGCGTCC
>JACCYN010000295.1 GCA_013696465.1 Pyrinomonadaceae bacterium | reverse complement strand
TAACGGCAACCGCTAGATTTACAAAAACGAGAAGAATTTAACACGCCCGCTCGCGCCCTGTCTAGCCGCCGCCGAAAGCAGTGCAATCGGTTTGTCACTACTTATACCGAAAAAGGCGGAACAAGCGCGACTCATTTGAAACTTTCTGCCGTCAAACTGCGCGTTAAATAACTTGGGGCGGTTTCGGGCGGATGCGCCGCTTTCTGGAATCTATGCGTGCAAACGGCGGCGGCGTCTGTTATCATTCGGTGTTGTACATAGATTCACAATGTGGGCGAGGAGGCGAACATGAGCAGCGAGCAAAGGCGCGTTGTAATTATCGGCGGTGGGTTCGGCGGGGTTTTTACGGCGCTTGATCTGGCAAACTCTTGCAGTGTAACGCTCGTCAGCCTCGAAGATCATTTTCTCTTTACGCCGATGCTTTATGAATACGTGAGCGGCGAAGTTGAAGCGTGGCACATCGCGCCGCGCTACAAAGAGTTGTTGAACGATTCGGTGCGCTTCATTCGCGGTCAAATCACGGAAGTGAACTTCGACACACGCGAAGTCGCAATCGAAGGGCGCGACCGCCGCCTCATCTACGACGCGCTCGTGCTCGCCTGCGGCAGCGTCACCAATTACTGGGGCGTTGAAGGAGCCGAAGAACACGCGCTGCCCTTCCGCACGCTTGCGCACGCCGATGATTTGCGCGCGCGCATGATTCGTGCGCTCGACCGCGTGCCGCCGGACGCCGCGCCGCAGGATGTGCGCGATACGGTGACGTTCGCCATTGTCGGCGGCGGGGCGAGCGGCGTGGAACTCACCACCAAGATGTCTGATCTGCTCCGCGAAGCTTTCCGCAGGCGCGGCCTTCAAGGCGAAGCGCGCGTGATGCTGTTGGAGATGGGCGACCGCATCGTGCCGGGCATGGAAAGCGACTTGCGCAAGCACGTCACGGACGCGCTCGCAAACGCGCACGTCGAGGTTCACACCGGAGCGCGCGTGCTGCAGGTCACGCCGGACGGATTCAGTTTCGAGCAGAATGGCAAAAAAAGCGATGTGCGTGCGGCGGGCGTCGTCTGGACGGCGGGCGTGCGCGTCAGCCCGCTCATTGAGAATTTGGCAATCGAAAAGGACGAACGCGGGCGCGTGCTCGTCGAAGACACTTTGCAGGTGCGCGGGCATGAGGAAGTGTTTGCCATCGGCGACATCGCCCTTTACACAAAACTCGCCAGCCCGAATCTTTCCGGCACCGCGCAACTTGCCAACCAAGAAGCTGGCTTACTCGCCGACAATATTCGCCACTTCTTCAATCATCGTCCGCTCGGAACAAAAACCTTTCACGAACTCGGCGAAGCTTTGAGCCTCGGCACGGAGAACGCGGCCGTTTTAACGGCCGGACAAGTCGTCGAAGGTGCGCTCGCGCGTCAAGCCCGCTTCGCGCTCTACACCGCGCGCCTTCCAACGTGGCAGCACCGCCTCCGCGTCGGCTCAAGCTGGTTCTTCGAGGGCACAAGCCCGCGCCCGCTCGGATTGTAGCGCTGACGAGAAAGATGACAAGCGAGAACGGCACGTCGTATCTCGATAGCAAAGTAAGTCGCATCTCAACCACGTGATGATTGAATTGCGATCTTTTCGGCTTCATCAATGCGGCACGACTCCGGCGCGCGCATCAAGCGGCCACCTGACGAGTTTCTCATCTTCCGGTGCACCCCACACAACGCGGAGTTCTCCAGCAAGACTCTCAACCGGATCGAAGCCGTGCGCTTCGGCGAACCGCTTCGTCGCCGACCAAGTGCGCAAGTAGCCCAGCAACTCCGCCAGCGACCATCGCATCTCCATAGCGAACGGCGGCGTCTCAATCTCCGCGAAAGGGAAATCAACGGCGCGATAGTGGTCTTCGATCAAACTGCGCTCCGCAGGCCAGTAAGCCCCGACCGTATCAGTGTAGTAGCGATTAACAATCGCATCTATTTCGGGCGACACCTCTAACAAGTTGTACATCCAGACGGCAAGCACGCCCGCTGGCTTCAACACGCGCTTGACCTCTCCGTAAAAGCTGTCGAGATCAAACCAGTGCAGGGCTTGCGCAACCGTGACGAGATCGATTGTGTGCGAATCAATGCCGCTTCCTTCAGCCGTCGCCACTTTGTAAATTATATTTTCGCGCTTGACGGCGTTTTCAATTTGCGACTTGCTCGCGTCCGTAGCGATCACACGATCAAAGTAAGGAGACAATCCTTCAGCCGCCTGCCCGTTCCCCGTCGCGCAATCCCACGCCGTTTCGCGCTCACGACAAAGTGAAGCGAGACGCTCGAATAACGCTTCCGGGTAGCGCGGACGGTATTTCGCGTAATCGGAGGAACGAGTTGAAAAGTAGTCTTTGAATTCCACTCTCGATTTACAGTCTCAATTAATTTAGATCAACGCATTTTTCAGTCCGCGGCCGTTGTCGCCGATTCGCAAGAATCGAGTACGGGAAAGTCTTCCTCTTCATCCGCGCCTGCACCCGTTTCTTCGCCAAGGTACGGACGCCCTGAAGCAATACACTCAAAGTAATCTTCGACGTTCTCAAGCAAATCCTCGACTGTCTGCGAATGGTAAAGCGCGGTGCGAAAGCGCGAACCGCCCTCTAAGCCTTTCGTGAAGTGTCCGGCGAGTTGCTTCATGCGCCCCAACGCGGCCTTTTCCGGCATGTCTTCGCGCAGCAAATCGAGATATTCGAGCAGCACGTTTCGCTTGTCTTCCAACGTCGGCTGAAAGATTTCGCGCCCGTTTATCGCATCTTCGATCTGGCGGAAAATCCAAGGATTCTGCATCGCGCCGCGCCCGATCAATATGCCGTCGCAACCCGTTTCGCGCCAGCGCGCAAACGCATCTTCAATCGTAATCACGTCGCCGCTTCCCGATACGGGAACTTTCACCGCCTCCTTCACCTGCCGCACCAAATTCCAATCCGCGCGCCCGCGATAACCTTGCTCTTTCGTGCGACCGTGCAGCGCGATATGTTCGACGCCACAACTTTCGGCGAGTTTGGCCGTCTCCACCGCGTTGATGTGTGAATCGTAGTACCCGGCGCGAATTTTGATCGTCAACGGAATCGTGATCGCACGGCGCACTTCGCGCAAGATTTTTTCGAGTCGTTCGAGTTCGCGTAAGAGGCCACTGCCGCCACCGTGTTTGACGACCTTCGGCGCGGGGCAACCGCAGTTGATGTCTAAAATATCTGCGCCAGTTTCTTGCGCCATTTCCGCTGCCATGCGCATCCGCTCCGCCTGCCCGCCGAAGATTTGCGCGGCGAACGGCCGCTCGTAATCGTAGAAGCGCATCTGCCGTTTCGACTTCGGATTGTTGCGCGTCAAGCCCTCGACTGAGATAAACTCGGAGACGGTTAAGCCGATGCCGCCGCGCCGCTTGAGGAGCGCGCGAAACGGCACGTCCGTCACGCCCGCCATCGGCGACAGAACGAGCGGCGGATCGATCACAATGTCACGAATCTTAAACGGCGTTACTTGCGGTCGTAGAGACTCGGCGATGTGATTTGTGTTTGTGCCGTCGTCGGTTATCTCCTGAGTCGTTTGCGACTCGACTTCGTATGCTGACATAATCGTTGTATCTTCCATATAATTTCGAGCATCGGATTATAACAAATGCGCCGCGTGAAATTCATTCAAACCCTTGGCATTGTGTGGACGCTCGTTTTCGCGGCGTTCATCATCTGGCTCTACGCGGCCGCGCCGCAAACGATCACGGAGGTCGCTACGGGCGCGAGCGTTGCCGCCGGGACTTACCAAGTTGACGAAGCGAGATTCAACGAAGCGTTGGAACTTTTCCGCCGTGAGCAATACGCGGCGGCGCGCGCCGAGTGGATGCGCGCTGACCCGGCGCAACGCGATGCGCGCACGCAGTTCTACATCGCTTACGCTTTCTATCGTCAAGGTTGGGGGCGCGTCTACAACGACAACGAACTGTTCCAACAAGGATTAGACGCCGCGAACCGCGCCATCGCGCTTTCGCCCGAACGGACGCTCACGATTAGCGACGCCGATCTTCAGATGCACACGGCGGCTGAACTGAAGGCTGAACTTGAAGGAGGCTTGGAACGTAGTCTCGGTGATTTCAGTCCGCTGCGAGTTTTACGCGAAAGAAAATGAAGGAGAAAGAAATTTTCACCGAAGCCTTTGTGCGCTTCATCGTCCTGCCGACACTGTTTCTAATGGTTGCGGCTTTAGGCGGAGTGCGCACAAACGCTGAAACGGGCGCGTTTATCTTTCTCGCCCCGCCGCTCATCACACTGCTGCTCGCCGTTCTTTTAATGCTTCTCGTTGTGCGCGGCAAGCTTGTCGATCTCGCAAGTTGGCTGTCATCACATAATTCGATTTTGGAGAACACGGCGCATGTGCTCACTTTGGCCGCGCTCTTCTTCGCTTCCGCGCAGGCTCTCAACTCGGTGCTTCCCGAACGCGGATTGCTTCACTGGATGTTTTCTTTCTTTTTTCTCTGGACGCTGTGGAACAATTTGTGGTCGCCGTTCGCTCCGAAACAACTCCTGCGCAGTCTCGTCGTGCTTTTCGCCACCGCCTTCGTCATCAAACATCTTCTGCTCGCCAACCTCTACGCGCCTGACGCCGGATGGCTGCAAAGAATCGCGGGCGTGTTGCTCGAAGGCGTTTCGCTAGGCACGCTCGGCGTCGAACACTTCGCCGCTTCGACGGGCTACATCTCGTTTTTCGCCATCGCGCTCTACACGCTCGGACTGCTTCTGCTTCCCCGCGCTCCCGGCAATGCAGATGGCGCAGAGAGCGTAGAGAATCTCGCCGCAAGCGTCAACAAATCGCAACTCGTCGTCGCTCTTTACCGCCAGCTTTCAAGCGCCGAACAAACTCACGTCCGCGAAGCTGTTACGAAAGATGGAAAGCTCCAACTGCAAGATTCTGCACCTACCAAGCTAGAGTCAAGCGATAGGGCGAACGAAGCGGAGAATAACATCCTCGATGCGGAAGTCGAAGAGGTGACAATCGTGCGAGAGAGAAATGACTAGACGCAAAAATCGTCGGCCTTCTTCTTGTAAGTTTCAATTCAAGAAGGCCGACGAAATCACCGTGTTAAGATTATGAAGCGACTTGTAATACAAGATCACAAAGCCACATGAAATTTTTGCTTACCAGTTAACCACCAACTCCTCTGAAGCCTGCCACACCGGAACATCTTGACGAAGCGCGACGCGCTGTAGCCATTCGGCGTCGGCGACCAAGCGTCCTGCGCCCATGGCGACTGCCAACAAGGGTTCGTCGGCGACCGTGACGTGCAATCGCAATTCCGATTGCAGACGCTCGGCGAGTCCGGTCAAGAGCGCGCCGCCGCCTGTGAGTAAAATCCCTGAGCGGTAAATGTCCGCCGTCACATCAGGCTGCGCCTCTTCGATAATGCGCCGCACGGCCGCGATCATCTCCGTGATCACCGGCTCAAGCGCCTCGCGTACTTCTTCCGAAGAGAGCATCACGACCTTAGCCATGCCGTCAATCACTCCCTTGCCGATCACTTCCAACTTTCGCGTGACGTTCGTTCCCGCGTTGGACGAAGATACGGATGTTCCAAGTTCCTTTTTCACTTCTTCGGCCGTGCGCACGCCAATTTGCATTTCGTGTTTGCTGCGGATGTAACTCTGGATCGCTTCGTCCATCTTGTTGCCTGCGGCTAGCAAACTCGTCGAAGCGACAACCGCACCGGAAGCGACGACCGCGACGTTCGTCGTGCCGCCACCGACATCAACAATGAGGTGCGCCTGCTCGGTTTCAAACGAGAGACCCGCACCGAGCGCGGCCGCCAATCCTTCGTCAACGAGGTCAACGCGCGCCGCCTTTGCATCGTGTGCTGCATCGCGCACCGAACGCTGCTCAAGCCCCGTGCTCGCGCCGGGCACGCCGACGACGAGACGGCTGCGTTTGTTGCGGTTGCCGTGTGCGCGGCGGATAAAGGCGGCAAGCATTTTCTCGGCCGCCTCAAAATTGTCAATCGTGCCGTTGCGCACAGGGCGGTAAACTTCTGTATCGTGCGGTTCGCGCCCCAAGAGTTTGTAGGCTTCGGTGCCTACGGCGAGCACTTCACCACTGTATTTGTTAATTGCGACGGCAGAAGGTTCATTCAAAACGACGCCTACGCCCGGCGCGAAAATCACTGTGTTAACCGTTCCGAGGTCGACCGCCAGCTCATCCGAAAAGAAATTGCTAATAACTCTCATAATGTATTGATATTCCTGATTTATTCCGTCAATTTATAGGGTATTGAATCTGCCGCACGCAGGTTCAACATTGTTGAAAGCAAACCCCGTACCACTTAAAATCCACACAGTTTATGCAGATATTCGCCCTTCGTGTCCGCTTATAAGGCAGCTGTGGGCGTGTGAACGCTGCCCCGCCGTATCAGAATCACCGTAAGTAGACGACCAATAGAAAACTCGTTTCATAATTGAAAAGGGAAATTTATTCGTTTCACAATTCATCCGGTGGAATTTTAGCGCTGCGGACGATTTCGTAAAGCGTAGAGGCTTCCTGGCGGGATGTTTGACGCAAAAAGGGAACTGTCAGAACGCGCACCGCGAGCGTGCGCGTTCCGCGTCGCAACTCGATTTCGTCACCGACTTGCACGGCGCGCGACGAACGCGCCACAGCATTGTTGACTTGCACGCGCCCCGCGTCGCACATCGCCTGCGCCACCGTGCGACGAAGAACAAGACGGCTCGCTTTCAAGAAAAGATCAAGACGCATGGAAGAAGTAAGCAGTGAGCGGTAAGCAGCAAAACAAACCGTTCTTTCTCTGCTCACTGCTTACCGCTTACTTTACGGTTTACGGTCGTCTGCCGTTCGTGTTTGTTGGTTGCTGTGTTGCGTTATTGCCTGCGGCGGGTGTCGTTGTCGTCGGTTGATTCGTTGACGCTGAACCACTCGCTGCATCGCGGTTCAAAATTGGCTCGACGCTTGCGCGATAGCCTTCCGCAATTTTCACGTAAGATTCTCCGCGCAGGCGGCGCATGTAAGCCGCGCGTTCTTTGCCGATTCGCTCGCTGGTGAGCGCCTCACGAACTTTCGCTTCGTCGTAGGCGGATTCGCCCGCCGCCGTGCGCTCGTCCAAGCGCAAGATCGTAAAACCGTCTTCGCTGCGAATCGGATCGGTGATGCCGCCCGCTTTCAAATTCTTCAAGGCAGCGGACACTTCCGGCCGCGTCACGTCCGACATCTGGATCGCGCCGACTTTGCCTTTATTCGCGCGCGTCTGTTCGCGTTCCGAGTTGGCGGCCACGAGCTTCGTAAAATCCGCGCCGGGCTGACGGGCTTGCTGCACGATC
Source organism: Pyrinomonadaceae bacterium (assembly GCA_013696465.1). Taxonomy (GTDB): domain Bacteria; phylum Acidobacteriota; class Blastocatellia; order Pyrinomonadales; family Pyrinomonadaceae; genus JACCYN01. The sequence goes on along the minus strand of JACCYN010000295.1, from coordinate 4,226 downwards.
TGCGCGGCGCGGGTGCGCACTTCCTCTTCGGTCTTGCCGAGCGTGCTCAAGAAAATTTCCGAAAGCGTGATGGTTTCTGGGCGGCGGAATTTGTCGCGGTTGCGGTCGTAGTAAGTTTTAACTTCCTGCGGGCTGAGGCCGTAGTAAACTTTGGTGTCCACTTCGCGGTAGAGCACCATTGACTGCATGATACCGACGCGCGCATCTTGCCGGAACTTCACCGGGTCAACTCCGCTCTGGCGCATCGCTTCGTCTAAATCTTCGAGCGTTTTGACGTTCTGCTGCTTCGAGAGTTCGAGCAGGCGTCGGTTGACTTCCGCCTCAACTTCTTCCGATAAGCCCATCTCCTTGCCGCGCTGCATCAGCAGTTGCTCGGTGATGAGTCCCGCGATCAACTCCGGCTGGCGCTTGGCGACTTCTTCGGCCGCTTGCTCGTCCGACATGCCGCGCTGCTTCAAAGTCTCCACCGCCTCGCGCATCTCGCGCTTCAACATCGAAAGCGTCACTACGTCCGAATTCACCTGCGCGATCACTTCGTCAACGACCGTCGGCGCGCCCTCCTCTTGCGCCAAAACTTGCGGCGCGCTTAAAAACAACAGCAGAGCGATGGGAAGCACGCTCAACCTGACTATTGAAAGTTTCGAGTTCACAATGCTACTCCTTAATTAAAACTGTAGGGGAAATCATCAACAAAAACTCATCGAACTTCGACGCTGAACAACGCTTGGAAGCGAAAAACCTCAATCGCGTTGCAGACGGGAAAACCGGGTCGGGCGGCGAACGGAAACGCGAACGATTAAAACTTTACTGCCGGACGTAACTTTCGCGTGTCCAGATTTGAAACGACAGTTTAATCTCTCGCGTATATTTCAAGCAACAGGCGGCGCGCTTCTTCGATCACATCTTCCCTCGCATCTTCATCCAATTCGATGCGCAACACGCCGCTTGGAGCAAAACTCGCGCCCGCGCGTTTGCTCACAAGCGCAAGCAATTTATCCGGCGCAACGCGCGCCCGTTCGCTCAACTTGACGGCTAACCCTTGCGGCGTAGCGTCAATCGAAATTACGTTCATCTCTTCGGCCGCGCGGCGCAAACGCGCGTAAGCGAAAAGGCGTTCGACCGCTTCCGGCACGCGCCCGTAGCGGTCTTGAACTTCGGCCGCAATAGCGTCCAAAGTTTCGTCGTCGCGCGTCGAAGCAATTCGTTTGTAGGTGCGTAGGCGCTGCCCCATGTCGGAGATGTAATCTTCTGGGATCGAAACGTCAACGCCGAGATTAAGCGAAACGCTCGCCTCGTCTTCGATTGTTTCGCCACGCAGCTCCGCGACGGTGCGCTCAAGCATCTGCGTGTAAAGATCAAAGCCGAGCGCGTCCATGTGCCCCGACTGCTGCCCGCCCAAGAGATTCCCCGCACCGCGCAACTCTAAATCCAATGCGGCGATGCGGAAGCCCGCGCCCAAATCCGAAAACTCGCGGATCGCCGCGAGGCGCCGGCGCGCAATCGGCGTCAGGGTTAATTCCGATGGAATCAGAAGATAAGCGTAGGCGCGTCGGCTACTTCGCCCAACGCGCCCGCGCAACTGATAAAGCTGCGAAAGACCGTAATTATCGGCACGGTTTATGATGATCGTGTTGGCGCGCGGGATGTCTATCCCGTTCTCAATGATCGTCGTCGAAACCAGCACGTCGTGTTCGTAGGCGACGAAATCTAGCATTACAGATTCCATCTCTTTCTCGTTCATCTGCCCGTGCGCCACCACGACGCGCGCCTGCGGCACAAGACGTTGCACGAGCGCCGCAATCGTGTCAATTGATTCGACGCGGTTATGAATGAAGAACACCTGCCCGCCGCGCCCAAGCTCAAGCTCAATCGCGGATTTGACGACGGATTCGGAGAACTGCACGACCTGCGTGTTGATTGACAGACGATCACGCGGCGGTGTTTCAATCACCGACATATCGCGCACGCCCATCAAGGACATATTGAGCGTGCGCGGAATCGGTGTCGCGGATAAAGTTAAAACGTCAACGCGCTTCTTGAGTTGCTTGAGTCGCTCTTTATGAGCCACTCCGAAGCGTTGTTCTTCGTCAACGACGACGAGGCCGAGATCGCGGAAGCGCAAATCTTTTGAAAGTATGCGGTGCGTGCCAACGAGAATATCCACCTCGCCGCGCTCCGTCTGCTCGACGATTGTTTTCTGTTCCTTCGTGGTGCGGAAACGCGAAAGCAGTTCGACGCGCACGGGGAACGCGGCGAAACGTCGCTTCATAGTTTCAAAATGCTGGTAGGCGAGCACCGTCGTCGGAGTCAACACGGCTACCTGCTTCGAGTCCATCACGGCTTTGAACGCGGCGCGCATCGCCACCTCCGTTTTGCCATAGCCCACGTCGCCGCACAGCAGGCGATCCATCGGCGACGGAGTTTCCATGTCGCGCTTCACGTCCTCAATCGCCGTCGCCTGATCCGGCGTCGGTTCATACTCGAAGCTATCTTCTAACTCGCGCTGCCAAGGCGTGTCGGTCGGGAAAGCGTAGCCGCGCACAAGCTTTCTTTCGGCGTAGAGGCGCAAGAGTTCGTCAGCCATGTCGCGCATCGCGCGTTTGGCTTTCGCCTTCGTCTTCTGCCAGCCGAGTCCGCCGAGACGATCAAGAGTCGGCTCGTGCCCCTCCGCGCTCGAATAACGCTGCACGAGATCGAGGCGTTCGACCGGAACATAAAGCTTCGCGTCATCAGCGTAAGTGAGCAGCATAAACTCGCTCTTGCGCCTGCCGAGATCGAGCGTCTGCAAGCCGTTGAAGCGCGCGATGCCGTGATCAATGTGGACGACGAAATCGCCGGGTTTTAGATCGCGGAAGTCTGAGAGGAAGGCGGCCGTTTTTGAACGCCGCTTTCCGTCACCCAACTTTGCGGTTGTCGTTGCGCGTCGCTCCGGCGCGTCCGTGCTCACTTCGTCGAACAGATCGCTTTCCGTATGAACGATGAGTTGTGCTTCGGGTAACTCGAAGCCATGCGAGAGACGCGCGAGGGTCGCAATCGCGCCGCCCGCTTGCAAAGCATCTCCACTCATATCTCTTTTCGAGAGCACGAGACGCACATTGACTTCATAATCGGCGAGCATCTCGGCGACGCGCTCGGCGAGTCCGGCGCTCGGCATCGCAAACAAAGTCGTTGCCGCCGCTTCATTGCGCCGTCGCTGAACATCGCGGGCGAGATCGGGGATGCGCCCGTGATAACGCGGCGCGGCGCGGGCGCGTAATTCAACCTCCGTCGCTTCGCCACTTGACGGGAAAAGAAACAAAGGGCTGCTGCTCGCGCGCGGCTTTCCGAACTCGGCTTGCGGCTCTTCCGCCTCGCCCGCAAAACTTTCATCCACACGCGCCGCCGCGCGCCCCAGAGTTCTCAATTCAACACGCTGCATTTCGTCAAGCTTCTCGCGCAGCTCTTCGACGCTTAAATAAAGTTCTTCAGGACGCAGACCGATTTCGTCCGCTGCGTCCGTTTCGGCATACCGGCGCGCGAGCGTCTCGTACAATTCGGCGAACGAGCGCTCGACGACTCCCGGCTCATCAACGACAAGCACCGCATCTGGCAAATAATCGAACGCGCTCGCCTGTGTTTCCTGCGACAATCCGATCAACCATTCCCAACCGGCGAACGTCTCGCCCGCGTCGGCAAACTCGGTGCGGTCAAGCAACGCGCGCTCGAAGCGTTCATCCCGCCAACGCCCGCGCGCGCGTTCAGCCCACTCGCGCAAGTCTTCGGCCGTCACCGTCAACTCGCGCATCGGTCTCACGGCCGTCTCTCGCAACTGCCTTGTGGAAAGCTGCGTCTCCGGGTCAAACTCGCGGATCGAATCAACCGTGTCGCCGAAAAACTCGACGCGCACCGGAAGCTCGTTTCCCGGCGACCACACATCGAGTATGCCGCCGCGCAAACTCCACGCGCCCATCGAGCGCACCGGGTCTTCACGCACGTAACCGGAAGCGATGAGTTTTTCGACGAGAGTTTCCGGCGCGTAGTCTTCATCGCGCCGCAGGATCGCGCCCGCGCGTTTGAGTTGTTCGACGGTGACGGTGCGGCGGGCGAGGGCGCGCGCCGGGAGCAGCACAAAGTCCGCACCTGCGTGCGCGAGTTGCCAGAGCGTGAGCGCGCGTCGCTCCATAGTTTCGGCGTGCGGCGAGACGCCCGCAAAGGGATCGATTTCGGAAGCTGGCAAAACGAGCACG
>JACCYN010000283.1 GCA_013696465.1 Pyrinomonadaceae bacterium | reverse complement strand
GGGTTTAGCGCGAACGCTTTGACGAACCGACTCCCGTCACTTTGGAGACGAGCCACGCGCCGAAAACGACGGCCGCTTTTCCGAGCGAAAAGGATCGCGCGCTGTCGGTGTTCGCCGCTCGGCGCGCCATGCTCTGCGTTTGGGCGCGAGATGCGGTTGAGCGTTGCGAGGTCGCCGCCAAGCTTTTCGCTTTACCGTTTTCCCCGCTTCCGGTTTTTTGTCCGGGTGCTTTTTCGCCTTCCTCTTTGGCATCGGGCGCGCCGCGCTCGGCCGCCGCGTGTTCGATCTCGGAATTAACTTCACCGCCAACGAGGATCGCCACGCCCGTCAGATAAAGCCAGAGCATGAGAACGATCACCGCGCCGAGCGAGCCGTAAGTTGCGCTGTATGAATCGAAGCGACTAAGGTAAATGCGGAACGCGAAGGAGACGAGCAGCCACAAAGCGACGCCGATGACCGCGCCCGGCGTTACCCACTGCCAGTGCGTGTCTTTCAAGTCAGGCGCGAAGTAGTAGATGAGCGCGAAGGCGAGCAGCACGAAGAGGAGCACAATCGGCCACTGCAAGATTTTCCAAGCGGTGGTGAAAATCTCGCCGAAGCCAAAGCTGCCCGCCACGTATTCGCCGATGCGTCCGCCGAAGAGCACGAGCACGAGCGCAGATATGATCAGCACCGCGAGCGCGATGGTAAGGCAGACGGCATTCAGGCGCGTTTTCCACCACGGGCGCGATTCCTTCACGTCGTAGGCGGCGTTGAGCGAATCGCTGACTGCGCCCATGCCGTTCGACGCCGCCCACAACGCGGCGAGAATTCCGAACGTGATTTTCCCGCCGCCGCTCGACTCGCTCACGTCACGCATCGTCGTGCTGACCAACTCGTAAGACGAAGACGGCAGCACCTGCGCGAGATAGTTGAACAGGCTGTGACGCAAGCCCGACCCCGACCCCAAGATGATTCCGATCACAGAGGTGAGAAAAAGCAGCAAGGGAAAGAGCGCGAGCAGAAAGTAGTAAGCCAACTGCGCGCCGCGACCGAAAATCTCGTCGTCGTTCATCTCCGCCCAGACGCGCTTGCCGAGTTCCGTCCACGTCAAACCGCCGAGTTTCCACGGAGATGCCTGCTCTGCCATCGCTCGTTTCCTCCTTGCGTCCGTCAGACGAAAAAACTATCTCACCAATGTTCCGGTGCGACCCCAGCGCGTGTTGCTGAAGAAATCCATGATGCGGTTGCCGCTCGACGGCGCGCTCGCATCGTAAGACCAATAGACGAACATCGCGCGCCCGATGATGTACTCGCGCCTGACCACGCCCCACTCGCGGCTGTCGGCGCTGTTGTCGCGGTTGTCGCCCATCACGAAATATGAACCCGGCGGAATGGTGAAAGGCTGGTTGTTAACCGCAAAGTGAAAACTCGACGGTTCCCCGTCATCAGGGAAATTGTCGTTCGCCCCGCGCCCCGCGCGCTTGCCCCAATAGGCGGTGTACTTTCCGCCTCCTAAGGGTTGGACAACCTCGCCGGTCGCCGCGTCTTTGAGCGGCGCGCTGCTCTCGACTTCGGGCGTGAGCGGATCATCGTCGTTCGGCGGATTGACGGCCGTCGCGCGTTGTTCGGGAAGCAACTCATTGTTGATAAAGATTTGCGTGCCGCGCACCTCAATCGTTTCGCCGGGAAGTCCGACCACGCGCTTAACGTAGTTGGTTTTGAAAGGAATGTTTTCCGGGTCGGTGTCGCGTAGGCGGTTGAATTCGTTGCCGGGATATTTGAAAACGATGATGTCGCCGCGCCGGACTTCGCGTTGCGGCAAGAAGGGCAGGGTCGGGCCCGGCGCGAAGATGAATTTGTTGACAAGCAGTTGGTCGCCGATCAGGATCGTGTTCTGCATCGAACCTGTCGGGACTTTGACGGCTTGCACGACGAAGGTCATGCCGAATAAGGCCATGATCACGGTGACGACGGCCGATTCAAAATACTCGCGCCAGATGGATTTCGGCGGCCCCGTTCGTTCAGGCTCAACCGATTTTTCAGCGTCCGTTCGTTGCCCTCGCGCGCGGTCGCTCGCCCTTTCCTCGATCACCGTTTCGCGCTCATCTCTTTTCACCACCGGCTCGGCAATACTCATAATCCTTCTTCTTTCATGCAAAGTATCGTAGGCAAACAATCGCCGCACGGTCAAGCGCGAATCAACTGCGCCGCCTAAGTTTATTAACGCGATTTTCGGAGCGCATCCCCCGGCTCTTAAGCCGCGACATTTGCAGCCTACGAGCTTTCAACTTTCAGTTGCGATTGAAGCATCTCGACTTCCGAAGTTTGCGAACACGAACTGCGAAGTTGCGCGAGCGCCTCGCGCGCGGCTTCTATTTCGGCCGCTTTGATGGAACGGCCGCAACCGCGAATGCGCCCGCCGTTCCAGTAGGCTTCGACGTGAAACGTGCGGCGGTGCGGCGGCCCTTGAGTTTCGATCACAACGTAATTCGGCGCGGCGCAACCGGTCGCTTGTAGAAATTCTTGAAAAGCCGTTTTGTGATCGGCGGCGGCGGCGGCTTCCGGGTCGGATTCTTGGAG
>JACCYN010000271.1 GCA_013696465.1 Pyrinomonadaceae bacterium | reverse complement strand
GCCGAAAGCACCATCGGGAAGTTGCCGCGCGTTGTGTTGTAATCTTGTATCGCGGTGTTGTAATCGTTGCGCGAGGTTGAGAGACGATTCTCTGTGCCCGTCAACTCATCTTGCAGTCGCAGGAAGTTTTCGTTTGAGCGCAGTTGCGGATAATTTTCCTGTAACGACAAAAGCCGCCCGATTGTGCCGCCGAAACTATTGTTGGCATCAATCACGGCTTGCTTCTGTTCAGGAGTTTTATCCCCGCCTTCGCCCGTGCCTTGTTCGTTCTTTGCGTTTAGAAGGCGCGAACGGGCTTCGGCGATTTGTCCGAAAACTTCTTGCTCCTGTACGCCCGCTAATTTCGCCGTTTCCACGAGGTTCGGAATCAAGTCGGCGCGGCGTTGAAGTTGATTTTCGACGCCCGACCATTTCGCTCTGACATTTTGCTGCTTCGTTTGCAGCGTGTTGTAGCCGCAGCCGCTCGAAGCGAGCGCAATAAAGGCGACGAAACTCAGCAGCAATATTCTTGTTTTATTCATTCTTCTCTCCATTAAGTGTAAAGTGAATGGCTGTCGGCGACGGGCGACCGAGCAGCCGTTGATCGTCTTTACGCCGACGCCCGAACGCTTGCTTCTCATTCTCGATTCTCCAATCATCACATTTATACTTGCCCCGGCATCTCGTCAACCGCTTCGATGACACGCTCCACTTGTGCAAGGTAAATTGTGAACAATTCGTTTGCCTCAACCACCGACGACGGCTGCGTGTCGGTCGCACGCAACGCGAAAATACGCTCAAACGGCTCGGCGTCCAACTTAAGAAGTCGGATCGTCTCGCGCACGCAGTCGGATTTCGCGCGGGGCGGTTTGCGATTATGTAACATCAACACCGGAGCAAACAGTCCGGCGAAAGTCGTTAAGCTGCCCATCATCAAATCGCACAACTTCTCGATTGAAGTGGACGCCGGAATGTACAGACGGCGCAACTGAATCAACTTACTGCGCAACTCGTATTCGGTTTGATGACGCAGATTCACGTCCGAGAACTTTAGCTGCGCGAAAGGATCAACGCCGTGAAGCACGAGGCGCGCGCGCTCCATGTTGTGAAATTCGATGGGGAAAACGTCTGCCGCGTCGCGCAATTCTTCGACGGTGAAATAAATTGGCAAGGGGTGTCCGAGCCGTTGCCATTCTCGCACCGGAGCTTGTGACAGGCGCAAGTCTTCCGGCGTAATGCGTTGCAGCGCGATGAGCAAATTGTAATCCGGTTGCAACTCGATGTCGTTGCCGACCGCTGACGAACCGTAGAGCACGACGGAAGCGAGATTGTCGCCGTGCGTCGCGCGCAGATCGTTTACGAAGCCGTTCACCGCATCCTGCTGTACTCTATTCGCCATCCATTAATCACCTGAGCAAATTTTGAGCCGAACACAAACAGCGTATTTTCATTGGACTCTCAAGTTCGCCGTCCGATTTCCGTGTTTCAACTTACCAACTGCCGCCCGCGCCCCCGCCTCCGGCATCTCCGCCACCGCCGCTAAAGCCGCCGAAGCCACCACCACCGCCGCCTCCGCCGAAGTCGCCGCCGCCCCAGCCGCTCGAACCGGAACTTCTGCCACTATTCAATACCGAGCTGAGCAACAGCAGATTCAACAACCCGCTGCCGCCGCCACCGCCGAAACCTCCGCCTCCCCCGCCACGCCTCCTGCTGCTGGCGAGGATGAAAAGCAGAAAAAGAAGAACAGCGAAAATAATGCAGCACGTGCCGGAGCTTGCCGGTTGATTGCCGCGGGGTTCGCGCCTCTGTCCGCGATACGCATAACTTTGATCAATTCCTTCAACGCTGAAGCCGCGCTTCTCCGCAAGCGTCGCTACCAACGTCTGCACCGCCGTCATGATCCCCTGACTGTAATTTCCGGCGCGAAACGGGTCGCGCATCCGTCGTCCGACTTCGCCGACGGCCGAATCAGTGAGGTCGCCTTCGAGGTGGCGGCTCACCTGCGTAAAGTATTTGCGGTCGTTGACGGCGACTAATAATAGCAGACCGCCTTTCTCGGCCGAACCGATGCCCCAGCCGCGCATCACCGCCAGCGAGTAATCGAAGATGTCTTGACCGCCCGTCGTCGGAACGGTCACAACGGAAAATTCGATCTGCGCCCGCTTGTCTAAGTTAGTGAGAATCGTTTCGATCCGACTTTTCGTCGCCGCATCGATCACGTTGGCATAGTCGTTAACGTGCCCGGTCGGAGAGGGAAGCGGCGAAGGAGTGTTCTGCGCCTGCGCCGCGTGCGCCGCGA
>JACCYN010000254.1 GCA_013696465.1 Pyrinomonadaceae bacterium | reverse complement strand
TCGCGGGAATGCGAACGCCTTTGCTTCCACTTCGCAAGACGTAACGCGCGAACGACGCGCGCAGGCTTACGCGAAATTGCTCGAAGGTCATCGCTATCTTGTCGCCGCGCGACGCGGGGCGGCCGACGAAGCGGCGATCCGCGCGGCGCAAACCGCCTTCGAGCAGTCCGCCCAACTCGATCCGACGTTTGCCGAAGCGCACACGGCGCTCGCCGAAATCGCGTTCATTTACTTTAATGATCAAGAGCGCGCCGAACGAGAAGCCGCGATTGCCGTTCGTCTCAACCCGGACAACTTCGGCGCGCGCCGCGTTCTTTCGCGCGTGCTGACGCTCAAAAGTCGCTTGCGCGACGGCACCACCGACCGCGCAACGGCAGATCGTGCGATCACGGAGTTGCGCGAAGTGCTGCGTTTGTCTTCGTCTGACGCGGAGGCGTGGGCGCTGCTCGGAGAGCTTTACGCCGCGACGGGACGCGGGCGCGAAGCCATCGAAGCTTTCACGCGCTGGGCTGCCGCGCCCGAACCGCCCTCCCTTGAGTTGGCTTTTTATAAATTCTTAACCCAAGGGCGGGAACTGACGGCGGCGACCGCAAACGCGCGGCTCGGCGAAGTGTTGTTGAGCGAAAACCGTTCGGCGGAAGCGCTCGCCGCGTTTCGTCGCGCCGTCGCGCTCGACCCCGAAAATCGAGAATACGGCAGATTGCTTGAGGGCGCGCTCACGTCGGCCGCCGCGAACGGCGAAGTGGCGAGCGTCGTCGCCGTCTACGAAGAGATGCTCAAAGCGCGCGGCATCAATAACGCGCCGCTCAACTCCGACGAAGACAAAGCGTTTGCGGCGGAAGTTTTAGAGCGCATCACCGCCGCGCAGAAGGCGGCGGGACAAACGAACGAAGCGATGGCTTCAATCGAGCGGATGCGGCGTCTGCTCGGCAGCGACGACGCGGCGGCCGATTTCCAACTCGTTACGCTGCTCCGCGAGCAAGGCAAACGACAGGAGGCTCTACAAGCAGTCCGTGCGGCGAAGCAGAAACACCCGGACGAATCAAACTTCTTGCTGCTCGAAGCACTCACACTCGGCGAACTCGGTCGCGTTGACGAAGGCGTGGCGCTCTTGCGCGCGCAGTTAACTAACACTTCCGCAGATTACGGCCAATATCTCTACATCTCGAACATTTACCTGCAAGCCGGACGTGGGCGCGAAGCGGTCGAAGCGGCGCGCAAGGCTTTGCAGTTAGCTCCCGCCGAACAGCCGAACCTCGTTAATCAAGCTCTGGCAATTCTCGCTTCTGCGCAGGAGCGCGCCGGAGACTTCAAAGGCTCTGAAGAATCTCTGCGGCGCGTGCTCGTCAGTTCGCCTAACGACGCGACCGCGCTTAACAACCTCGGCTACTTTCTCATTGAGCGCAACGAACGTCTTAACGAAGCTTTAGAGATGATTCAACGCGCCGTGCGCCAAGACCCGACGAACGCTTCCTACCTCGACAGTCTGGGATGGGCCTATTTCAAACTCGGACGTTTGGAGGAAGCGGAAAAATATCTCGCCGACGCCGGACGCCGCAGCCAAACCTCGGCGACAATCCACGAACACCTCGGCGACCTCTATCAAAAGCAGGGCAAACTTGACCAAGCACGCCGCGCATGGCAAAAAGCTCTGGCTCTTTCCACCGAACCCGCCGAAACCGCTCGACTCAAAGCTAAACTGAACGGACGCTAATCGGAAGCACAAATAAGAATTGCTTTGCGCCCCGAATTCGCACAACGGTGCGGTCGTCAGCAAAAATCGCTCCGGCAAAACAGCCTCCCATTAAAAGCTTAAACCATTCTCTTACAACGGTTTAAGCATAGGACCTCGCAGTTTCCTCCTCCTGCCTCTCCAAGTCCTCAAAAAGATGCTGGCACATTGAACGTCTGATGTTGTACAATGTTTAACAACGAAGCAGTTTAAGTGCTTCAACTTGTTAATCAAAGTCTTCACCTGACATTTCAAAATTGAGGAATCTTCCCCCGAATGAAAGCGAATAAAGTTTGCTTGCGAAATGCGCGCCTATATTGCCACGTAATCTTGACGCTCTGCTTCGTCGCAACTAATAACCCCTTCTCGGTATTGGCTAACGACGGTGACAAACAGCCCGCTTCGGCGCGTCCCGTCGCACGCCTGATCACAAGGGTTCGCGGAGCAAATTCGCGTCCCGCGGGCGCCGCTTCAAAAACAATCACGAATCGTCCGCGCTCGACTACGGTTGCGGTCACGAGCACGGAGATGCGCGCTTTCGATCTCCTGAACGCCGAACGCCGCGCCAAGAATTTGTCTCCGCTCGAATGGGACGCGGAATTGTGTTTCGTCGCGCGCACGCATTCGGCGAAGATGGCGCTCGCAGGCAAACTCAATCATCAGGGAACGGACGGGCTGGATACGTCTGCACGCGCCCGCGCCAACGGCATCACCGGATGGCGTGCGCTCGGAGAAAACATCGCGTACAATCAAGGCTTCGATGACCCGGTCGCCTTCGCGGTCGAGCGATGGATGCTTTCGGCGAAACACCGCGCCAACATTCTGAACAACAGCTTCACGCACACAGGTGTGGGCGTAGCGCAAGCGGCGGACGGCAGTTTCTATTTCACGCAAGTCTTCATCGCGCGCTAATCAAGTTTTCACAAACAGAATTCAAGAGGGCGGCTGGCTTAAATTCCTGAAAGTGAGGAGTCAGTCGCCCTTTTTGTGTCTACCTTTATCGTCCCCTCTTTCGCCAAGATCAATTTAAGTTTGCGCGTGCTCGGTCGCCGTGAAACGGACGGCTACCACGAATTGGAAACGATCTTTCAAATTGTTTCGCTCCGCGACGATCTGATTTTCAGCGAACGCTCCGACAACCGCGTCGAACTCGTGTGCGATAAGCCGCACGTTCCGACGGACGAAAGTAACTTAATTCATCGGGCGGCGGTGGCGCTCCGCAATCGTTTTAATCTTCGCAAGGGCGCACGCATTGAACTCATTAAACGCATTCCGGTTGGCGGCGGTCTGGGCGGTGGTTCGTCCAATGCTGCGGTTGCGTTGATGGGGCTGGCGCGTCTGTGGAGAATTGAAAGTAGCTTTGATGAACTCGTCGAGACGGGCGCGAAACTCGGCGCCGACGTGCCGTTCTTTTTCACTGGCGGCACAGCTCTCGGCACTGGAACGGGAATTGAGATTACGCCGCTTGAAGATGTTGAAGAACAACACCTACTTATCATCACGCCGGACGAAAAAGTTTCGACGGCCGACGCCTATCGCGCGCTTCGTGCCCCGTTCTTGACAAAGCCCGAAGGGGTCGCTATGCTGCCTAGTTCGCGCGCGGGGAGCCTTAACATGTCGCTTGAAGACGTTTTACATAACGACTTTGAGCCGGTTACGTTCAGTCTTCACCCGCAGTTCGAACTTGCCAAGCGCGAACTCGTGCGACACGGCGCGCGCGGCGCATTGCTTTCAGGCAGCGGCGCAAGCGTGTTCGGCATCTTTGACAACGGCGAATCACAACGGCGGGCGCACGACGTGCTGAAGAGGCGAGGGAGTTGGCAATCGTTCGTTTGCACGACGCTCAAGCGCGCAGCTTATCTTGAGGCGCTCGGCGTGTGTCGAAGTTTTTCGCAAAGCTAGTTGAGAACTCTAAATTGGGGCGTAGCCAAGTGGTAAGGCACCGGTCTTTGGAATCGGCATTCGTAGGTTCGAATCCTCCCGCCCCAGCCAAATCAAAAGTCGGAGGGCGGAAGACGAAGGTGGAAAATTAAAATCCACGCTTTCGCCTTTCGCTCTTCGACTTCCGACTTTGCTATGAGCACAACCGGCGGCATCAAGGTTTTCAGCGGTAACGCTCACCCCGAACTTGCCGTAGAGATTTGCGATCATCTCGGTTGCGAGTTGGGGGACGCGACGGCGGGACGCTTCTCCGACGGCGAATTTAATTTTCAGATCACTGAAAACGTGCGCGGTGCGGATGTCTTCATCGTGCAGCCGACGTGCCCGCCGACCGACGCCAACTTGATGGAGTTGCTCATCATGCTTGACGCCTTCTGTCGTTCATCGGCGGAGCGCGTGACGGCGGTGATTCCATATTACGGTTACGCGCGATCGGACAAAAAGGATCGCCCGCGTGTGCCGATTGCGGCGAAATTGGCCTCGAATCTGATCTCGAAAGCGGGTGCGCACCGCGTGTTGACGATGGACTTGCACGCCGCACAGATTCAAGGCTTCTTTGACATACCCGTAGATCACCTTTACGCCGCGCCCGTGATGATCGGCTACTATCAGGCGAACCCGATGCCGAACTTAACGGTCGTCGCGCCGGACACGGGCGGAGCTGAACGCGCGCGCGCTTACGCGAAACGCTTGGGAGCCGAACTCGCCCTCTGCGATAAACGCCGCGAGAAGCCGAACGTCGCCGAAGTGATGAACGTCGTCGGCGACGTGCGCGGACGCAGTTGCTTGATCGTTGATGATATGTGCGACACGGGCGGGAGTCTGACGAAGGTCGCGCGAGCGTTGAAAGAAGCCGGAGCCGAACGCATCCACGCCTGCTTTACGCACCCGGTGCTTTCTGGCTGCGCGGTCGAGAAGCTGGGGCAATCGGACATCGAGCAGGTGGTGACGACGAACACGATCCCGTTGGGCGATTGTCAGAGCAGATCGGAGCACATCAAGATTTTGAGCATCGCGCCCCTCTTGGCGCAAGCGATCAGATCGATCCACGAGGAGACGAGCGTCTCCTCGCTCTTCGTGTGAAGGGCAAAGGTTAAGAAAGCTACGGACTGAAAGCGAGAAGGTTTTTATGGCAGAGAGAGAAGAAATAACGGTGCGCGCGCAGGCGCGCGATGCGCGTGGCAAAAACGACGCGCGCCGCTTGCGCCGTGCTGGGATGGTTCCACTCACGATCTACGGCGGCGAAGGCGAAGCGGTCGCGGCCGCCGCGCCCCTTAGCGCATTGGCGGCGATCCTGCGTTCGGAGTCAGGCCACAACACGATCTTTACATTAGACGTTGAAGGCGTCGGCGCGAGCGAGGTGATGTTTTATGATCGACAGTTTGATCCGGTGCGCGACCGCCTCGTTCACGCCGATCTGAAACGCCTTGTGCGCGGTCAGAAGATCGAAGTCACCGTGCCGCTTCACTTAACGGGCGAACCAGTCGGCGTGCGCGATGAGGAGGGCGTGCTCGAACAAGTTGTGCGCGAAATCAAGGTTCGTTGTCGCCCGCGCGAAATCCCCGATGCGATCAACGTTGATGTCAGCAATCTCGGCGTTCACGACGTGCTTCACGTCTCGGATATTCCTGTTGATGAGAATGTGGAAATCCTCGACGCGCCCGAAACCGTGATCGCCACCGTCGGCATCATCCGCGAAGAACCCGAACCCGTGCCTGCTGAGATCGAGCAACCGGCCGAGCCTGAAGTGATCGGCAAGGGCAAGAAGGATGACGAGGAGGATTCTGAGAAGTAAAAAGGCAAAAGGTAAAAGGCAAAAATCAAGAACGATAAACAAGTGTGTCTTCGATTCGCACTTTTACCTTTTTAATTTTGCCTTATGTTGATCGTCGGGCTGGGGAATCCGGGCAGGGAATACGAGTGGACGCGCCACAATCTCGGCTTCATGCTTGTTGACTTGCTCGCGCAGCAGACGAACACGGAAGTGAAACGCGCGGAGTGCCGTGCGCTCGTCGGGCGCGCGCAGATTGAAAACCAACGAATCGAACTCGTCAAACCGCAGACGTTCATGAACTTGAGCGGCGAGGCGGTCGCGTGTTTGCTCAGAAAGCGCGAAGGGTTAAGCGCAGCGCGCGATCTGATCGTCGTCACAGACGATCTCGCTTTGCCGTTCGGTTCATTGCGCTTGCGCGCGCGGGGTTCGAGCGGCGGGCACAACGGCTTAAAATCAATCATCGCAGAGATGCGCACCGACGAGTTTTTCCGCCTCCGCATCGGCATCGCGCCGGAGCATCCGGTGAATAATACGGCCGGGTTCGTGTTGGAAAAATTTCCAGCGAGCGCGCGCGCAAGCGTGGAAGAAGTTTTAGAACGCGGCGCGGAAGCTTTGCGCACGCTCTTACGCGACGGCATCGAACGAACGATGTCACAGTACAATTAAATGAATTTTAGATTTGCGAATTTTGATTGAAAGACAAGCTTTACTTGTATTTGTCAAAATCAAAAATCTGCAATCTTAAATCAAAAACACTTTTTCCTTCTTGCTTCATCCGCCGGATGAGGCTTGACATCCAAAAGGAGGATGGATTTTGCCTGAACAGAGAACCTACGAAATACTTTACATTGTTGACGTGGAAACGAACGACGACGATGTGACACGCCTAAGCGACAACCTTCAACAGATCATCACTGATCAGGGCGGCACAATCACCAAAGCGGAGAACATGGGGCGGCGCACGCTCGCCTATCCAATCGGCCGCAAAACCGAAGGCATCTACGTGCTTTACGAGGTTGACGGAACGGGGCGGGAGATCGCCGAACTCGAACGCCGGATGCGCGTCTCCGATCAAATCGTGCGCTACATCACAGTGCGCGTTGACGAAGATCGTCGGCGCGCCGAGAAACTTCGCAGCCGCCGCACGCGCAAAGCGAGTAAACGTCCGTTCGGCGCTTCGGATCGTGATCGCAGCGGCGGTGGTGGTGGCGCGGCGCGCGGAAGCGCAAGAAGCAGCGAGGCGGCGGTCGTCGAAGAAACGGGCGAAGCGTAAAGGATTTGTTCGAGTGTCGCCGCGCCGGGCGATTGGATCGCTCTTTAGCTTGAGCGCGCGGAACTTGAAGTTTTTTACCGGAGAGAACGGAGCTTAAAAGATTATGTCGAGAGATTATAGAGACGAACGGGGATTCGGCGGCGGTGATGATGACCGCGGCCCGCGCGGCGGAGGCGGCGGTGGTGGCGGCGGCAATCAAGGCGGGCGCGGCGGTCAAGGCGGAGGGGGTGGCGGTCAAGGCGGTCGTCGCTTTCGTCGCCGCAAAATCTGCCGCATGTGCATTGAGAAAGTTGATCTGATCGATTTCAAAGACGCGAAGATGTTGCAAAACTTCATTCCTGAACGCGGTAAGATCATGCCGCGTCGCATCTCAGGAAGTTGCGCCACGCATCAACGAATGTTGGCGGAAGCCATCAAGCGCGCGCGCAACATCGCGCTGCTCCCATACGCAACCGACTAGCAAAAGGAGGAACGGAGATTATGGCTACGACGAACGTCCTCCTGCGGGAAGACATTGATAACTTGGGCGCGCGCGGCGACATCGTGAAAGTCAAGGCGGGCTACGCGCGTAATTTTCTGCTGCCGCGCAAACTCGCCGTCCAAGCGACATCGAATAATGTGCGCCAGATCGAACAAGAGCGCGCCGCCCTCGCGCGCCGCGAATCCAAAGAACGCGGCGAAGCCGAAGGGCGCAAGGGCGAGATGCAAAGCTTACGTCTGCGCTTCGAGCGGCGCGTCGGCGAGCATGGCATTCTTTATGGTTCGGTGACTTCGATGGACATCGCCGAAGCGTTGCGCGAACAAGGCTACGAAGTTGATCGCCGCCGCATCACCCTGCGCGAGCCGATCAAGGAGACGGGCGATTACACCATCGCCGTGCGCCTGCACCGCGAGGTGACGGTTGAGGTGCCCGTCGCGGTTGTCGCAGAGGGCGGTGCGGCAAAAGGCGACGCTACAAATGCTGCGCCGCAGAACGCCGGAGCAGAAGAAGCGAACGCGCCTGCAAGTGATGAGCAAGCGGCAGAGTCAGCAAGCGAAACTGCCTGATAATGGAGTGAAATTAAGCCTACTTGCGGCAAACCGCGACAGTATGTTGTCGTAGTTTGTCGCGTTGTAGTATAGTGCGCGGCTGCAAGCGCGGGTAAGAGGTTGATGAGCGATTAAACCTCTTGTGCTTGCAGCCATTTTGTCTCCACCTTCTCCATAATTTCGATGGCAAACTTCGTTTCAACCGATGCGGCGCGCGACCAACTGCTTGAACGCCCGCTGCCGCACAGCGCCGACGCCGAACGCGCGATTCTCGGTGCGATCCTCCTCGACAACGCCCACGTCAATCAAGCGATTGAACTTCTCAAGCCCGACGATTTCTACGTCCGCGCGCATCTCTACGTTTTCCGCGCGATGATCGATCTCAGCGAGCGTGGGGCGGAGATCAACCCGATCTTGCTCGGCGAAGAATTGCGTCGTCATGGCCTCGTCGAACAAGTCGGCGGCATCACCTTCATCTCCGAACTCACTTACGGTCTGCCGCACTTCACGAACATCGCGCACTACGCGAAGATCGTGCGCGACAAATCACTTTTGCGCCGCCTCGTCCGTGTGTCAAACAAGGTGACGAGCGAAGCCCTCGAAGAAGAAGACGAAGCGGAAGTCATACTCGACCACGCCGAGCAGATGATCTTCGCGCTCGCGGACGAACGCACGCGGCAAGGCTTCTCTCACGTTAAACCAATTGCCGACTCGATCCTCGAAAAAGTGCAGGAGATGTCCGGTCGCTCCGTCGTGCTGACGGGACTGACAACGGGCTTCACCGATCTCGACAAGATGACTTCAGGTTTGCAGCCGTCGGATTTAATTATCATCGCCGCACGGCCATCAATGGGAAAGACGAGCCTTTGTTTGACGATGGCGCAAAACGCGGCGATCAAGGCGAACGCGGTGGTCGGCATCTTTTCGCTTGAGATGTCGAAAGAGTCGCTCGTCACGCGAATGCTTTGTTCCGAGGGACGCATTGACGCGCACCGTTTCCGCAGCGGCTTTCTTGTGCGCGACGAATGGGCGCGGCTTGCGGGCGCGCTGGGGACGCTCGCTGACGCGAAGATTTTTATTGACGACACGCCAGGCATCTCAGTCTTAGAGATGCGCGCGAAATCGCGGCGGCTCGCGGTGGAGCAGAAGCAACTTGATCTGATTATTGTTGATTACATGCAACTGATGTCCGGCTCGTCGCGTCGCGTGGAATCGCGCCAGCAGGAAGTGTCGCAGATTTCGCGCGAACTAAAGGGCTTGGCGAAAGAGTTGAACGTGCCGCTCGTCGCACTCTCGCAGTTGTCGCGCGCTCCAGAAACGCGCTCGGATCACCGTCCGCAGCTTTCAGATTTGCGTGAGAGCGGATCGATAGAACAAGACGCTGACGTGGTGGCGTTCATCTACCGCGAGGAGCAATACAATCGCACGGAAGAGAACGCGAACATGGCCGACGTGATCATTGCCAAGCAGCGCAACGGCCCCACGGGCGACATCAAACTTGCCTTCCTCAAAGAGTACACGCGGTTTGAAGATTTATATTTCGGATGAGCGCTTAAACGCTCCGGCAAGTGTCCAACTACTCGTCAAACATTTTCAAATCAATCTTGAGTTTCAAGGAATCAGAAATCTCCGCCGCGAACGATTTTGCGCAGACGTTTGCGCACCGCCCGACGTGGGCTGAGATCAACTTGGACGCGCTCGCCCACAACTTCCGTGAAGTGCGCCGGAAAGTTGGAAGTGAGACGAGCGTGATAGCGGTCGTTAAAGCTAACGCTTACGGGCACGGCGCGGTTGAGTGCGCGCGAAGGTTAGCGAAGGAAGGAGCAGATTGGTTCGGCGTGGCGCTGCCGGAAGAGGGAATTGAATTGCGAGAGGCGGGAATCACGCAGCCGATTCTGTCGTTCGGCGGATTTTGGGAGGGGCAGGAAGCGGCATGTATCAAGGACAAAATCGTTCCGGTGATCTACCGAGCAGAAATGGCCGAGACGTTTGACGCGGCGGCGCGGGCAGCGAACACGGTGGCCGATGTGTTCGTCAAAATTGATACCGGCATGGGCCGCCTCGGCGTGCGCGGGCGTCAACTCGATGAATTTATTGATCGCTTAATTTCGTGCGTTAGCATCCGCGTCGCCGGTGTGATGACGCATTTCGCGGCGGCTGATGAACCGGAGCGAAATAGTTTTACTGAAGAACAAGCGATGCGTTTCCGCGAAGCTTTGGACAAATTCGCCGTGCGCGGAATAAATCCTCAGTATCGCGCCGCGTCTAATTCCGCCGCGACGTTTGCGCACGACCGGGCGCGCTTCAACATGGTGCGGCCGGGCGGCGTGCTCTACGGTTTGTGGCGCGACATTCTGCAACCCGTCGAAGAACTTACGCCCGCGTTGCAACCCGTCATGTCGCTTCGCA
>JACCYN010000237.1 GCA_013696465.1 Pyrinomonadaceae bacterium | reverse complement strand
TGTGCGCTCGCGTCTCGCGCGAGGTGAGAAAATATGTCTGTAAAGTTATCATGTATTCAACTTAAATTCGATATTAGATGACGGTTAAACGAGTGTCAACCAACATCACAAAACGATGCACTGTGAGTGCGGAAGCGCGGTTGCAATCTTGTTTTGCAACCGCGCTTGCTAGCGGAAACTTGCGGGTCGAAAGGAAGGCGGAACGGATGGCGGGTGGCGAGCGGCAGGTCAAACTTTAATCTTAAGATTCGCTCGTTAAGTGCGCGCGTTCACTGCGCGGCGAGCACAATGATCTCGTTGCGGCGCACCATGCCGAGACGCTCGCGCGCGGACGCTTCAATGGTGCGCGGGTCGGTGCGCAAGCGTTGCATCTCGCGTTCGAGCGCGTGGTTGGTGTTGCGTAAATTTTCAACTTCGGCGTGAAGCGTTTCTTGGCGCGCGGCGGCTCCCTGCATCTCGGCCTGCGTGCGCATCGAGACGGAGACGCAGAAAACGAAGAGCGCGAGCATGATCACACCGAACGCGGCGAAGGGTGAACGGATCGCGCGGCGGCTTTGCGCTTCTTCACGAACGGAAATGTTCACGGTGCGCGCCGGGGTAACGGTAATCGCACGAGCGGCAGGGCGTTGTGCGGCGAGTCGGGCATCAGTCCAGTAAGTATTTGCGGCCTTGTTCAAGGAGCACCTCCAAGTCTTTCATTGATTCAGATTCAGCATAAATGCGTACCATCGGCTCTGTCCCCGAAGGGCGCATCAGAAGCCACGATCCGTCACTAAAAATAAACTTCACGCCGTCCGTGCGATTCGTGCGCTCGACACGCCGACCGCCGATCTCCGCCGGGTCGCGCTTCAACTTTTCAGGAAGCGAGGCGAGCAACTGCAGAGTCAAGCGCACGCCGATGCGCCCCGACTCGATGCGCCCGACTCTGGCGTAGATCGCTTCCAGTTGTTCACCTAAACTTGCACCGCGCGCCGCGACTGATTCAGCCGCTAACAAGCACGCGAGAATCCCGTCTTTCTCCGGGTAGTGTCCGCGCATTGAGAGTCCGGCCGATTCTTCGCCGCCGAGAATGATCTTGTCCGCGTTGATTAACTCTCCGATAAACTTAAACCCGACAGGCGTCTCATACACTGGAAGAGCACGCGCCGTTGCGACGCGATCAACAAGATGCGAGGTGGCGACCGAGCGTGCCACGCCGCCCGTCCAGCCGCGCGATTCGGCAAGGTAATCGAAAAGCAGGGCGATCAATTCGTTCGGCGTCACGAAGCGTCCGTCAGCGTCGAGCACGCCGAAGCGGTCGGCGTCGCCGTCGGTCGCAAGTCCGAGCGCGCATCCCTTTCGCTTAACCGCATCGCGCAGTTCGTCCAAATGTGCGGAGTCAGGCTCCGGCGCCCGCCCGCCGAACATCACGTCGCGCCAATCGTGGATCGTCTCAACTTCAATTCCGTGTTCGCGCAACATCTCGTCGAGGTAGCCGCGTCCCGTGCCCCAGAGCGGGTCGTAAGCGTAGCGGCCATTGGCTTTGGCGATCACATCAAAGCGGATTTTCAATTCGAGGTCGGCAAAGTAAGCCGGACGCGGATCGTGTGATTCGATTTCAGCGGATTGATCCGCGCGCGTATCATTTTCATTACTGGATTCACCGATTAACTTCTCAACTTGACTGGTAACTTCGGGCAGGGCGGGCGCGCCGTCGTGGGTGGAAAACTTCATCCCGTTGTATTCCGGCGGGTTGTGCGAGGCGGTGAAGTTAATGCCGCCAGCCGCTTGTGCCGTGCGGATCAGGTGTGAAATTGTTGGCGTCGGCGTCGGACGGTCGCAGAGCAGGGAAGTGAAGTTGTTTGCTCTGATCTCCTTAACGCATTCGAGAGCGAAACGCTCGCCTAAGAATCGTGTGTCGTAACCGACGATCAGCGTTGCACTGTCTGTGACACCGGCTGAACGCAGATACCCGCAGATCGCCCCGGTCACACGCCGCACGTTAGCAAACGTAAACTCATCGGCGATTACCGCCCGCCAGCCTGATGTTCCAAATCGTATCGTCATCTACAGGTGAAACCCGTTGAACTGAAAATCGCTTAAAACCCGCCAAAGCCCAAAGTTTTGTGCCCCTCGCGCTTTGAACCACAATAAGGTGTGCCCGTTACACCTCTCAAGTTGTTGCCGCTCAAGCCTTTAGCGCAAAAGGTGGGCGAATGTAGCATTAAGGTTTCACGCTGTAAAGACTTTTCTTTCAGCCACTTGAGATGGTTAAGTTCAACGCTTACTTAAAGTAACGGAGAATGACGCGGTGTTTGGTGAACGGATGGCGAACGAAAATCCGATGCGTGGGCAATAGCGATTGCGAAGCGTAATTTTAGGGGATTTATGAAGCGGTGCGTTATTGCACAGGTGTGGAAAACTGATTCTCTTCGTACAAGTTTGTGTAAACCAATTCTTATATAAATTGAATTTCTAATATTTGACGAATTGAGGAAAAGCGCGTCCACGATGGCGAAGTGGAAGCCATCGAGAGACGCGCTTAACCGCAGCGTATATCTGAAATCAGCTTAGGAACACGCTTTAGGCGACTGTCCTGCGCCCGGCGATCATCCGATAAACCGCGAGCAGAATAATCGCGCCGATGACGCCCAAAATAATGCTCCAAATGTTGAAATCTGTGATTGAGGTGTTTGCGCCGTTTGCCCTACCGAGTCCGAGCACGCCCGCCAAAACACTGCCGATCAATGAGCCTGCAATGCCAAGCAGAATCGTGATGATAATGCCACCCGGATCACGGCCGGGCATAATCGCTTTTGCAAGCGCGCCGATAATCAATCCCATGATTAGCGCAATAATGATTCCCATCTTCTTCGTCCTCCACCAAGTTGGTTGTTGTTTGAGAAGCGTTAACCAACGTCCTACTGCTTGCAACGCTGGCGCGTGTGAAACCGACGTATGTACGATTTCGCGTCCACAAATCTTGTATTCTAGACGGTAGCAAACGACGCGCCACATATTATTTGTAAGCATCAGTAGCCCTTTGACTGTGACGACCAGTTCAAAATGCGTGCTGGCATAAACATTGCTTCTATAGGGGCTTGAATGTTGTGCTCGATCAAAACAATACACTCAAGCCTGAAATGTGAGGGAGGACAAAACGAAATGGGATTATTCGATAAAATGTTTGGACGCGGGGCGGCGAAGTCTCAGCAACAACCGAACGCCGATCAGCGTTTCAATGAATTAAAACAAAAGTACCAAACCGTGCTTAATGCAGCCGATCAACAAGGTATTCAATTCCAGAATTTGCATGTGGAAGACGACAAGCTTTATTTGAAAGCGACCGCCTCTTCCGATGACGAGAAAAACAGAATCTGGGAACAGATTAAGCTCGTTGACTCTAATTTCAGCGACATCACGGCCGACATCAGCGTTGCAGAAAATCGCGCGCAGGGCGCGGCCGTCGGTGGCAGCAATGGTGGTCAATCCTACACCGTTAAATCGGGCGATACGCTCTCGAAGATTAGCAAACAATTCTACGGTGATTCTGATGAGTTTATGCGCATCTTCTACGCAAACCGCGACAAGTTGAATGACCCCGACATGATCCAAGTCGGTCAGCAACTCACGATTCCGGCGGACGATAACGCTTAAATTCAGAAAGAATGAAATCAATAAAGCGGCGTTACATCCAATGTAACGCCGCTTTTTCGCTTTCTAAAACCTCTAATCTCTAACTTCCGCAAAAACCTGAAAAAAGCAAAGTGTTAAAACGTGTTGACACATTTGTTGCTTATGCATAAACTGAGAAACGGCTGCATTGAAAATTCTTCGCCGCACAAATTCGTTTCACTCTCCATGAATGCTTGCCCGTCAGCAGCCTATCTTTGTCCGGTCGCTTCTGATGTTTTGTGATCGTTTCAGCAGATGCTTCCAGCGTGCGCGGATAGGTTGAAACGTAGGATCGTCATTCCATGCCTGTTACGCCCGACGTACCTCAAAACAATTCCCCCACGGAAAGCGATTTTCAGTTGCCCTTGGCGTCAATGGTGCGCGCCGTGTGTCGTGCGGCTGCGTTGGATTCGGACGTGCTTTATGAGGTGATGCTGAAGGCGACGTTGATGCTTGATGCCACCGCTCCGACCTACGGGCTTGCCACTTTCACGCAAAAACATGGCGAGCGACCCGTTCTTAAATGGGGTGAAGGACTTGACCAAACGGAGATCGCCCAAGCCGAAAGCGCAGTCGCAAACATGCTGACGGACTGGCGCGACACGCCGGAGATCAAAAAAGGCGATGAATCTCTTTGCCTTGCGCTCGCCTTTCCCACCGCGCAACTTGAAGGAACGGCCATCTACGGCCGTCTCGTACATCCTCTAACCGAGAAGCAGGTGGGAGAACTTCGCGTCTTAACGGACGTTGCTCAACTCGCTCACGCGCACGCTTCACTGCGCAGCGATTTGACGGCAACGGATGAAACGCAGTCTTCGCAAGTTCCGACGACGCGCTCGCCCGCAACCGTGATCGCAACGACGCACGCGACTCTACCCGGCATGGTCTTCGTCAGCCGTCAGATGGCGGAACTCGCGCGCGCCATCGAGCGCATCAAAGATTCCGATTCGACCGTATTGATCACGGGCGAATCGGGAACAGGCAAAGAACTTATCGCGCGTTCCGTGCATCTCCTCAGTCGTCGCTCGCAAGCTCCGTTTATTCCATTCAACTGCACGGCCGCGCCCGCCGATCTGGTTGAAAGCCTGCTCTTCGGACACCGCAAAGGTTCATTCACGGGCGCGCACGCGGACTCGCGCGGTCTCATTCGCGCGGCCGAAGGCGGCACGCTCTTCCTCGACGAGATCGGCGATCTGCCGCTTAATCTGCAACCGAAGCTGTTGCGATTTTTACAGGAAGGCGAAGTGCACACGCTCGGCGAACAGACGCCGCGCCAAGTCAACGTCCGCGTCGTCGCCGCGACGCACAAGAATCTCGAACAGGCGGCGGGTGCGGGCGTGTTCCGCGAAGATTTATATTACCGCGTGGCGGCGCTCTCGCTCTACGTGCCCCCTCTGCGCGAACGCCCCGAAGACACCTCTGCGCTCATCTCGCATTACCTGACTCACTACACGCGCCGCAACGCCCGCACCGTGCGCGGCATCACGCCGGAAGCGATCCGGCTGTTGCAAAATTATTCATGGCCCGGCAACGTGCGCGAACTAGCCGCCGAGATCGAGCGGCTCGTGCTTTACACCGACGAGGATGCCTACATTGACGTGCGGCACGTTCATCCGCGCATCCATCCTGAAGGCATAATTGTTGATGAACCGGCGGGCGACGCGAGCAGCGCGAACCTCGACGGGATGTTGGAAGATTTCGAGCGGCGCGTGATTACTGAAACGCTCCGGCGCTACGATTACAACGTGGCGCGCGCTGCCACCGCGCTCGGATTAGGCTCGCGTCAAACGCTTTATAAGAAACTGAAGCGACTGACAATCAACGTCGGAGATTTCCTCCAAGACGAAGGCGATCCCGGAATACAACTGCGCGTCGAAAAAGATTAAGAGCGTCTAACAAGAGCGATTCGGCGCGATTGGTAGGTGCTCTCAGATGTTAATCGCGCGAATGCGCCTTCGATAATTAAATTGCTCTTCTACCTGACCCTCACCTTAAAGCGTTCTTCATAAAATGTATCTTTACTTTCTACTCTGCTTCGCGCTGGCGATGCTTGTCCACGAACTCGGTCATCTTGTGGCGGCGCGGCTGTGTCGCGTTCCCGCGAGCGAACTCGGTCTCGGTTGGGGGCGACGCCTCTGGTCGTTTCACTGGCGCGGTGTTGAATACAAACTTCACCTGCTGCCCATCGGCGCATACGTTCGCCTCGACGTGAAAGAGTTGCAGCGTCGTCCACTCAGTCAACAAGTCTTCGTGTTGATGGCGGGCATCCTCGTGAATTTAAGTTTCGCCACCCTTGCGCCAACCTCAATCTTCGGCTTAATGAATCTGCTGCTCGCGGTGACGAACTTGCTGCCGCTTTATCAACAAGATGGTTGGAAGTGCGGCATGGTTTTCCTGCGCGCAGTGATGAACCGGAAAAGCGCGCTCGTCGAATGGACGTTTACCATCGCGGGCGGCGCGGTTAGTTTGTTTCTCTTCGCCGCGCAAGCGATACGCCATCTGTAACGCGAAAAATTTCTTCATCGCTTGCAAGAGCGCACAACAATTCCCGGACGGCATTACGGGAATTGTTGTGCGCTCTTAGTTTTTCTTCGCATAGATTGTCCGTCGCCCTCTTTCCCTCTTCAATCGTCGCCCGTAAGTTAAAAACCGTCGGATGACGTGTCAACTGTAGGAGACAACTTATAAGTTCTTCGCGCACGGAGAGTTACATCTTCGGATTGGATTAGCGCGCGTACGTTTGCAATCCGCGCTGTCGCTTGTGGGTGACAACCCGGATTCGCCCCGCAGAGCTTAAACCCAAGGAACATGGATATTTACGAGCCTACGCCGGTTGCGGCACGGGCTTTGTCATAGGGAGAAAGCGTCCGCTGAAGAAGAAAAGCGTGGCAGCGAAACTTCGGAAGCAGACGAAAAGGAAAGTGAATTATGAAAACTGCAATCGTCAAAATGTTTCTTATTCTCCTCAGTGTTGTGTTCATCGTGCCGTTTGGCGCGGCGGCGTTGCTCGCAGGAGCGCGTCTGTTTGCGACGACTGAAAGCATGACGGGCGACATCGTGCTCGTGGCTCTGGCTGCGGCGGGTGCGCTCTACAGCGTCGTCACCAACAGTGAACACA
>JACCYN010000011.1 GCA_013696465.1 Pyrinomonadaceae bacterium | reverse complement strand
ATGTGCGCCGGAGTCGTGCCGCAGCAGCCGCCGATAAATTTCACACCGGCTTGGAGAAGTCGTTTCGAGTGCTTCGCCATGTATTCGGGCGAGCACATATAGAATTGCCGCCCCTGCACGTCGCGCGGGAGTCCGGCGTTTGGCTGCACAGCGAGTTTCTTATTCGTTACACTGCGCATCTTCTCGATGGCGTGAAGCATGATGGCGGGGCCGACGCCGCAGTTAAGCCCGATCACGTCTGCGCCCCATTCGTCGAGGCGTGCAGTAAAAATTTCGGGCGTCGTGCCGAATGAGGTGTTGCCTTCGGGCGAGATCGTCATCTGCGCGACGATAGGCAGATCGCACAATTCGCGCACGGCGCGCATTGCCTGTCGCATCTCGGAAATGTCGGAGAAAGTTTCGAGCACAAAGAGATCAACTCCGCCTTCTAACAGCGCGGCGATCTGTTCCTTAAAAATATCTTTCGCTTCGTCGAAAGAGGTCGGGCCGTAAGGCTCGATGCGTAGACCTAACGGCCCGACCGCGCCCGCCACATAGCAACGGTCGCAGGCGGCTTCGCGTGCGAGTCGGGCGGCGGCGATGTTGATGAGACGTAATTTCCCTTCGAGTCCGAACTGTTTCAGCTTGTGGGTGTTGGCGCCGAACGAGTTGGTTTCGAGTATCTCGGCTCCGGCGCGCACGTATTCAGCGTGAACTTCGCGCACGAGATCGGGATGCGTGAGATTCAGTTCGTCGTAAGAACGATTGATGTAGACGCCTTTGGCATAGAGCATCGTGCCAACCGCCCCGTCGAAAACCGTCACGCGATCACTCGTCAGTAAGTTTCTAAAATTTTCCATAAAAGAATTTGCGATTTTAGATTTACGATTTGGAAAACTTGGCAACAAGCTTCAGTCGTCTTTCAATCGCAAATCAAAAATAAAAAAAGTCCCGCGCTAAACAACGCGGGACTTCTCTCAAAAAAAGGAAGTGTGCTGAAAACTTTAACTGCACCGTGCTGTTTAGCTGTTTATTTTGCGTGGCCGCAAGTCGCCTTAACTCACCACGTGTTTTAATGGCTTATACGCCCGTCGAATCCCCCTGTCAAGTGCTTCGCCTCGGAATAACGCAGCACCCGCGAAGATTTTTTACGAAGAGGCTGATGTCGTCTTCTTAAGATGACGATCAAGGAATTGCAAAATCGAGCGATAAGCTTGCATCTCGTTGGCGCGTTTGCTGAAGCCGTGGCCTTCGTCGGGGAAGACGATGTATTCGACGACGCCGTTATTCTTACGCACAGCTTCAACGATCTCGTCGGATTCAGGTTTAATTACGCGCGGATCGTTTGCGCCCTGCAAGACGATTAAGGGGCGTCTGATTTTGTCGGCGTGGAAGAGGGGCGAAGTGGCGCGCAGCATTTCGGCTTGCGTCTTGGGGTCGCCGATCTCTTTGTAGAGCGCGCGGCGGAACGATTCCCAGTAGGGCGGAATTGATTCGAGCGTGCGCAGCCAATTCGAGACGCCGAAGATGTCAACGCCGACGGCGAACTCCTCCGGGCGAAACGTCAAAGCCGCAAGCGTCATGTAGCCGCCGTAACTGCCACCCATAATTCCGATCTTTGATTCGTCAACATAGCCGAGCGAGGCGAGATACTTTTTCGCCCACACGCAATCGTCCAGAGGCTCGCGCCCGTGCTTGCCGTCGTCGGCGGCGAAGAAGGTTTTGCCGTAACCGGAACTTCCGCGATTGTTGACGCGAAGGATGACGTAACCGTGATTAGCGAGATACTGCATGAACGCGCTGTAGCCTTTCGTTGACTGCCCGCCGGGGCCGCCGTGAACTTCAACGATGGCGGGCATCTTGTTCGTCGCGGAAGCTCCGTGCGGCTTGTAGAGCAGCGCGGGAATCTCCATCCCGTCGAACGAACGATAACGCACGACTTCGGCTTCGACGAGATCACCAGCGTTGATCTCAGGATTAAGGCTGTCGGTTAAGCGGCTCACCTTCCGCGTCGTGAAATCGTAGACATGAAGGTTTGAGGGCGAGCGGTCGCCGTTGAAGTAGAAGGCCATCTGGCGTTCGCTGCGTGAGAAGTTGACGGCGCGAACGTCGCCTTCGGGGAAGCGCGGCAATTCAATCTGTCGTCCCGTCGCTTCGTCGTAGATTTTGATTTTGATGCGCGCGTCTTCGTTCGTTGTCACGACGCGGTATTTGCCGTTGCGCGAAAAGTAGGTGTTTGTCACGTCCCACTTGGCACGTTCGACGGTTTCGCGCTTGCCCGTCGCCAACTCGTAGCGCATGAGGAAGGAGAACTCACCATCTTCATTCGTCAGATAGTAAAGATGACGTGAGCGCGGATCGAAGCTCGCGGGAGTAAACGCCACGTCGCCCGTGTGTTGGGTGAGATGTTTCATCTCTTTCGTGCGCACGTTGTAGAGGTAAATGTCGGAATTGGTTGTGGTATCGGTTTTGGCGAAGGCGATGAAGTTTTCGTCGTTCGATATGTCGCCGATGTCGTAGCCGGTGGTGTCTTGGTAGAGCAGCGTTCGTTTGTAGTCGGCGATGTCCATGCGGTAGATGTCGAAGAAACGCGGGTCGCGCTCATTCGTGCCGAAGTAGAAAGCTTTATCGTCGTAACTCCAGCCTAAAAACTGCGCCTTCGTTTTTTCGCCGGGCGTCAGATCACGCTCGGTGCCGTTAGCTTCCATCACGAAGAGGTGCGAGTTTTCGTTGCCGCCTTTATCGCGCGTAAAGAGAAAGCGCGCGTCCGTAGGGAAGTATGAAACGGCGTAGGTGCTTTCGGTCGTCGAGCGAGTCAACTGCTGCGGCGCGCCGCCCGTCGTCGGGACAGTATAGACATTGAATATCCCCGTCTTGTTGCTGTGAAAGAGAATCGACTTTTCGTCGGGCGAAAAGGAACTGCCGCCGACGCGCGTCGTGTTCATAAACTGCTCGATGGTGTATTGCCGGACGGCGCGGGCGGTGGCATTGCGCCCTTGCGCGGCGCGACGTGAGGTTTGAGCGTCTGCCTCGACGGGCGTCAAG
Source organism: Pyrinomonadaceae bacterium (assembly GCA_013696465.1). GTDB lineage: Bacteria > Acidobacteriota > Blastocatellia > Pyrinomonadales > Pyrinomonadaceae > JACCYN01. The sequence continues at coordinate 624 of JACCYN010000011.1, read as the reverse complement.
ACGATTGTTGCCAGCAACGCGAAGAGAAAGATTTTCGGGCGGATAAGCGAAGGGAATCTGTCAGAGACGTTTCTTTTCATGGTGTCACCTGTTAAGCGAAATCGTATGGAAGCGTGTATGCACAAGTAAATGGCTTATATGCCGTTCAGTGTTCGTCTGTCAAGGTGATTAACGCCGGACGCTGGAGTGAAGTTTCGTAAACTCTTCCGTTGCTGAAGTAAAAAACTTGGAGATTCTCCGGGCAATCCTCGATGCGAAATCGCAGAAGATTGGGGGAGCGATGAACGAGCGTGACGCAACGGGGAGGTTCGTTAATTTTGCCGAATGCGGTTTTCTCGTTCTTCAAACGTATTGATAAAACGTCAGCTTCGATGCTCACTTCAACTTCGTCATGCGTCGTTTGAAGATCGTGAAAGGCGATGACGCGCGCTTCTTTGATCGGCTTCGAGTTTTGGAAAAGGCGGAGAGCGTCGTCGAGTCCGTTGCGAAAAAGATGTGCGCCGCGCAGATTGTCGGGAGCATTGAGGAGCAGAATCGTTTCGCGGTTTGATTGGTTGACAATCTCATTGATGATGTTTCGTGAAAGCTGCGCCGTCTCGTTCCACTCTCCATTCGTTTTTCGCA
>JACCYN010000220.1 GCA_013696465.1 Pyrinomonadaceae bacterium | reverse complement strand
CGTATTGCCCGCCATCGGTTATTCGTTCGTTCGGCAACGGGAGGCTCAATCCGGCGGCTGTTTGATTACTGGTCAAAAGCGATTTAGGCATAAGTTTTACCAGTGCCAGAGATACATTAAATAATTTATGCGAATCAGGAGTAGAAGGTGAGCAGTAAACAAGCGACGGCGAGTTTGCCATAGCAATGCACCTTCAACCCTTGACTCGAGCGAACGCGCGAAGCGTTCTGTAAATCCGTTGTTTGAATCAGCCAGTTGAATAAACTTTCAAGTGGCTGGCGGATCGCCGAGACAAAGCGATTGTAGAGTGTGGGCACATCTTTTTCCGTCTCATGCCGATGACGTTTGTAGGCGGCGACCAAAAACCAGCCGCGCTCTTTGCAAGTGGCTTGCGTGTCCCGGTGAAAGTAGGCTTTGTCGGCGAACAAGCCGCAACCCGCAGGCAAACTCGGCGACACTTCGCGCAACGCCGAGAGGTCATGCTGCGAAGCCCGTGAGAGGTGCACCTTCTCCGGCAACGGCAACTGTCGGATTCGCCGCGCGGCGATAAAATGCAGTTTGACGCCTCGGTAATGCTGTTGTTTGGTGGCGCAAAAGCCGGTGTCAGCTAAGTCGGCAGCGACCCGCCCGCGATTAGCGCGAGTGCCACGAGCGAGCATCACCGGCACGGAATCAATGAGCCGGTCGTCAGTCGCCCCGATATGCCACGCACCACTGACAAGCAGGTGTTCGATGAGCAGTTCAAAAGCCGGAGCCAGTTCATTCAAGCGGCAGTTGACGGTTTGGTACGAGGGCAAGGCGGGGAACCACGCGCGCCAGTGATTAAGCATGTAATCGTAAATCCGGCGTTGGGTGGTGAGTCCTTGAAGATGCCCGAAGAGGTACATGGTTAAGAGTTCTTCGTCCGAAAACAACGGCTGATGATTATTACTCAAGCGTTGCTGTTTGAGGACGGGCTGAGTATCGTAGAGGCGGCAGATGAGCAGGTAGAGTTTGATAAGTTTAGTTTCCACAAAACCATCTTATCAACTCATTGCTCCTCTGCTTTTCTACTCCTGATTCGCATAACTTATAATAGCTTGACTTCTATTTGAAACACGCAGACGCATTACGCCCGAATTGCCGGCGCGCTGCAAAGAGCATCCAACAAGCGCCCCATTATTCAAGCATGAAAATTGCTATTGGGCGGTCGGCTGCATGACGTTGTTAGATGGCGGCGATGTTAGCAAACTGTAAACTTATACGCCTCATCTTTTCACGCGGTAAGAAACCAGCACACAGCCGTTTTTGAATGTCTTGCACTCAATCAGTTCCAAATCAATCTGCCGTTTCATTTCGTGGAAAAGAGGAACCCCCGAACCGAGCAAAACAGGATGTATGTTACAACCAATTTCATCAATCAAGTCAGCCTCGAACAACGAGTGCGCCAACTCGCCGCCACCCATCACACAAATGCCTTTGCCTTCTTGTTTTTTCAACTTGCGAACAAACTTGGCGGCATCTTCCCGTATGATTTCGACCTCTTTAGCAGGGCTTTTCTCCATCGTTCGGGAGAAGACATAATTCTTCACGCCCGGATACGAAGTCATGCCGTTGCTGAGCAGCACTTCGTAAGTTTTGCGTCCCATCACAGCCGTGTCAATCGTCTTCCAGAGTTCTGCGGTGACGGAAGCCACCTCCTTGCTCCAAGAGAGCCAATCGACTGCGTGGTCTTTGCGGGCGATGAAATTATCGAGACTGTTCCCGCCGCCAAAGGTCACCTTTCGCATTTTCAACTCTCCTATTTCCCACAACGTTCCGAGGCAAAACCAATCTAACGATTGAAATGACGTGGGGCGAAATCGGCTACGAGCAAGCAACGGGAAACCACACAACGCGATAACAAAGTCGCTGTTTCGCCCTCACGTCCAGTGACTTGTTAGACGTTTTTCAACCACTTAACTTTTTTTACTTTTTATACGAACATTAGCTTCAAGCCAGCAATCACTAAGACGATTACCAAAAGACGCTGCAAAGTGGTTGTTGCCAAACGCCGCCGCCCAAGTTCCGAACCTATCACTCCGCCGATGACGGCGGCAACTCCCCAAACAAAAATAGCACTTGGCAATATCTGCACACTCGCATAATTCCCCAA
>JACCYN010000208.1 GCA_013696465.1 Pyrinomonadaceae bacterium | reverse complement strand
TCCGAAACATTCAAACGCTTCGCCAGATCGCGCCGCGCATTTCCAACCGCCTGCTCTTTATCTAAAGCCATCCTGACCTGTTCCTTATCCGAAGTTCAGCTTCCGAGCGGCGAACTTCCGAGGGCCTGCTAAAGCCTTGACGCTTATTCGCCAACGCTCGCTCTCACAGCCAGCTTATTGTCTCGCAAAGGGGGAAGTTCGTCAAAGCATTTACGTCACGACAAACACTCTCAAAAGTCCGCACACCCCTTTTGCTCAAACAAGATCGCCGCACAAATGTTGCAGCAGGGCGACAATCGTTATGGCCGCCGTCTCAGCGCGCAACGTCCGCCCGCCGAGCGTAATGACCATCCATCCTCTTTCGCGCGCCGCTTCGATCTCCGCATCTTCCCATCCGCCTTCGGGGCCGACGAGCGCCGTCACTCTCGACGGCGCGGCTGTTAATTCGCTAAACACTTCCGCGAGTCCGCGCCCGCCGCGCTCGGCAAACATCAAGTGTTTTTCCGCCCACGCCGCAGAAGAAGCGGAGAATGACGTTGAAAGCAAATCATCGAAGACGATGGGAGCGTCAACTGCGGGCACGCGCGCGCGCCCCGATTGTTTCGCCGCTTGGAGCGCAAGCCGCTCCAAGCGAACGATGCGCCGCCGCGTCGTCTCGCCCTCTTCGCGCACGCGCACGTCGGCGCGCTTTGTCATCACCGGCGTGATGCGCCGCACGCCCAACTCGGTCGCTTTCTGCACGACCCAATCCAGCTTTTCATTTTTCAGTAACGCGACGGCGAGTGTTAAATCCAGCGGCGACTCGGCTTGCGCAGGCGGAACGCGCTGTCGCACCGCGAGCGTCGCCTCTGCCTCCCGCCCGCTTTCTTCAACGACGCAAAGAAACTCGTCGCCTTCGCCGTCAAAAACAAAAACCTCGTCGCCCGTCGTAAGCCGCAAAACTTTGCGCAGGTGATGAGTCTCCTCACGGTCGAGCGTCACGCGCGCTTTGTCCGAATCGAATTGAGCGGGCGCGGCGAAGAAACGGCGACGATTCGTGACGTTGAGAAGCGTCACATCCCGCAAGATCGTTTTTCTCATACGATAACACTCGCCCACTCGCCGTCCCGCATAACCTCGCAACGCCCGCGTTCATAGCCGAGCCTTCGCAGTTCATCTAACACAGAATTAATTTGTGTATCGAGAATGCCAGAGAGAATCAATCGCCCGCACGTCGCAGCCGTGAGCGCGGGCAAGAGCGGCACGATTACGTCCGCCGTCAGATTCGCGCACACGCAATCAGCAGAAGCGGTTGTTTCATCAACCGTGCCCGCGCGAAAGATTATTCGGTCGGAAACTCCATTCAAGCGCGCATTCTCACGCGCGATGCAGACGGCTTCCGCGTCCGTGTCGCACGCTTCGATGCGCGCCGCCTTCGGGTTGATACGCGCGGCGGCGATGGCAAGGATGCCGGTGCCCGTTCCGACATCGAGGAAACTCTCGGCCGTGAAATACTTTTCAATCAGGCGCAGACACATCCGCGTCGTCTCGTGCGTGCCCGTGCCGAAGGCCATGCCGGGGTCAATGCGCAGAACGATTTTGCTTGCGGGAAACTCGGCGTCGCTCCACGACGGAGCGACGATGAAATTCTCGCCCACTTCGATTGGCTGCCAACTCTGTTTCCACTCCGCGAGCCAATCGCGCCCCGCCACTTCGCGGATCGCAATTTCACTCAAGAGCGATGCAGGAAGATCATAAATTCGTAATCCTTCGTCGAGCCATTCTTGCAGAAGATCGCGCTCCGGTCTTGTTTCAAAGTACGCAGTGATGCGCGAGGGTTGAAGATTTCCTTCCGTCGTTTCCGTGCCGAGCGCGCCCGCTTCCATCAGGGCGTAACTAATCGCTTCGCGCGCCGCCGTCGCGCCTGCGTCAAGCAGCGTTACGTCAACCGCGTACCAAAACGACAATTTGCGTTTCGTCTCCGCGCCCGTTCCGCTCCAAACGCTCATCTGCCTTTTCCTTCGATGCCGAGTTCGTCGAGCAACTGCGGGCGGTCGCGCCAGCCTTCTTCGACTTTAACGAAGAGTTCGAGAAAGACGCGCTTGCCCAAGAGTCGCTCGATGTCTTGGCGCGCTCGCGTCCCCGTCTCGCGCAGGCGCTCGCCTCCGTGCCCGATGATGATCTTCTTCTGCGACGCGCGCTCGACGTAGATCGCGCAATGAATAACGGTTAAATCTCCGCGCTCTTCGTCAAACTTCTCCGTCACCACGGCCGTCACGTAAGGCAACTCTTCGCCCGTCGTTCCCAGAATCTTTTCGCGCACGAGTTCCGCGACGATGGTGCGCAACGGCTGATCGGTTAGTTCATCTTCGTCAAAGATAGGCTCGCCTACGGGCAGATGTTTGATGATCTCGGTGACGAGCGTTTCAACCATGTCGCCCGTCCTCGCCGAAAGCGGCACAACCGCTTCCCACTCGTGCTGTGCGTCGTACCATTCGATCAAAGGCAGAAGTTTTCTTTTATCCGCCAGCCGATCCGTTTTGTTCAAAAGCAGAATCGCGGGCTTCGTGGATTCTTTTACGAGATCGAGTACAAAGCGGTCGCCGTTGCCGGTGGGCGCGCTCGCATCGCGGATCAGCAGCGCAAGATCAACTTCCGCGAGCGCGTTGTGCACGTGCGCCATCATGCGGCGGTTAAGGAGGTAGCCGGGTTTGTGCACGCCCGGCGTGTCAACTAAAACGATCTGCCCTACGGTGGGGCGTGTAATGATTCCTTGAATGGCGAAGCGCGTTGTCTGCGGTTTGTTTGAAACAGCGGCGATCTTTTCCCCGACAAGACGATTAAGCAGCGTTGACTTACCTGCGTTCGGCCGCCCGACGAGCGCGACATAACCGCTACGGTAGTTTTCGTCCGGCCGTGTGTTTTCGCTCATGGAAAGATGTAAGGCAAAGGAAGTCGGTAGACAGGAGTCAGAATAAGGACGCTTATTTTCATTCTGTCTTCTGACTCCTGACTTCTTTCTTTTACCTTCTCGCTTGTTCGCTGTGGAGTTTGAGAATCTCAAGTCCGAGTTCGGCCGATGCGACCATGTCGCGCACATCAATCCATTCCTTGACGGTGTGGATGGCGCGCATCCCCGTGCCGATGTTGGCGCACTCGATGCCTTTGTTGTTGTAAACATTGGCGTCGCAGCCGCCGCCCGAAGCCATCGTTTTGATTTCTCTGCCGAGGCGTTTGCCCGCCTCGACGACGATCTGCACGGCTCTCGAATCATCGGAAACGTTCATCGCCGAGTAGTTGCGATTGAGCGTGTGTTCAAAGCGCGCTTTCGTCCGTTTGCCGTCTACGCTTACTTCGTAACGCGCGCAAGCCGCCTGCACGCACTCGATCATGTGTGCGGTCTGGGCGTCGAGTTTCGCTTCGTCGAGCGAGCGCGCTTCGCCTTTGAGCGTAACGAGATTCGGGATGACGTTGACGGCCTTGCCGCCCTCGATAATGCCGATGTTGGAGGTCGTCTCTTCGTCAATTCTTCCTAAGCGCATTGCGGCAATCGCTTCGGCGGCAATCCGGATCGCGGAGATGCCTTCTTCCGGCGCGACTCCGGCGTGCGCTTCCAAACCGTAAATCTTAAATTCAATTGCATCCGACGAAGGGCCGCGGGTAAAAAGAATATCAGGCTCGTCCGAGTCGAACACGACACCGACGCGCGAACGCAGACGTGATTCGTCAACGTGCTTCGCGCCTAATAGCCCGACCTCTTCGCAAATCGAAAACACAACTTCGATGTCGGTGTGCGGCACGTTCGCATCCTTCGCGGCGCGGATCGTTTCGAGGATAACGGCGAGACCGGATTTGTCGTCGCTCCCTAAGATCGTCGTGCCGTCGGAGCGCACGATGTCGCCCTCGACGACGGGGCGCACGCCTTCGCCCGGTATCACCGTATCCATGTGCGAACTGAACAAGATCGGTTCGGCGTTTTGTACGGTGCCGGGAAAACGCGCGATCAGATTACCGGTGTTGCCGCCGACTTTTTCGCCCGCGTCGTCCGTTTCAACTTGCGCGCCGAGCGCCTCGCAAGCTTTACGGAGATATTCGGCAACATCCTTTTCCTTGCGCGAGTGACTGCTGATCTGCACGAGGTCGAGAAGCGTGTTTTTGATGCGTTCTTGATTAATCACCTTTTTAATTTCCTCAAACTGTTTCGGGCTTGCTACTTGCGAGTCGTAAATTCCACAGCACAAACTTCGGATCGTAAAGCCGAAAGCGAATCCAAAAATCTGTGAAGGAGTTAAATGCTACTACACAGGGTAAGGTTTGCGAAAGCGTTTG
>JACCYN010000197.1 GCA_013696465.1 Pyrinomonadaceae bacterium | reverse complement strand
AAGGAGTTTTCCGCACATGACAGTCATTGTCTGTTGGTGGCGACGCACGTTTGCCTTCGCCCTCGCGTTGTGCTTGATGACGAATGCGATCGCCGGAGTTTCACAGGCGCAGCAAGATCAACAAACGCCGCAACAAACACCGACGCAACCGCCGCCGCAAAATCCGCCCCGCCAGCAAACGATTCAACAAGGCTCGACGCAGCAGGGAGCAGCCGCGCGCGAACGCGCCAATCCTGATCCGATCAAAGGACTCAGGTGGCGATCAATCGGCCCGCATCGCGGCGGGCGCGTGACGGCCGTCGCGGGCGTCGCGTCGCAGCCCTTTGTTTACTACTTCGGCGCGACGGGCGGCGGCGTGTGGAAGACGACGGACGGCGGCGTGACTTGGGAGCCGATCTCGGATGCGCACTTTAAGACCGGATCGGTCGGCGCAATCGCCGTCGCTGATTCTGATCCGAACGTGCTCTACGTTGGAATGGGCGAGTCGCCGATTCGCGGCAATGTCTCGCACGGCGACGGCATGTATAAATCAACGGACGCCGGAAAAACGTGGAAGCGCGTTGGACTTGAGAACACGCGCCACATCGCGCGCGTGAGAGTTCACCCGCGCAACCCCGATCTCGTCTACGTCGCCGCGCTCGGCCACACCTTCGGCGCAAACGAAGAGCGCGGCGTGTTTCGTTCAAAAGACGGCGGCAAAACTTGGGAGCGCGTTCTTTTCCGCAGCCCGAAGGCCGGTGCGATTGATTTAACATTTGATCCGACAAACGCCAGTATCCTTTACGCCGGATTCTGGGAAGTCCTCCGCACGCCTTACAGTTTGGAATCGGGCGGCGCAGGCGGCGGTCTGTTCAAATCCACGGACGGCGGCGACGCATGGACTGAACTCACACGCAATCCCGGCTTGCCGCGCGGCACAATCGGCAAAGTCGGCATCACCGTTTCGCCCGTTAATCCTGAAAGAGTGTGGGCGATCATCGAAGCGGAAGACGGCGGCGTGTTTCGCTCGGACAACGCGGGCGCGACGTGGACGCGCACAAACGAAAATCGCAATCTGCGTCAACGCGCGTGGTACTACACGCGCATCTACGCCGACCCGCAGAATGTTGATTCGGTTTATGTCTTAAACGTCAGCTTTCATAAATCGAACGACGGCGGACGAACATTTACAACAATCGGAACGCCCCACAGCGACAATCACGATTTATGGATCGCGCCGAACGACGCGGCGCGCATGATCGAAGGAAACGACGGTGGCGCAAACGTCACCTTCAACGGCGGGCGCACATGGACTGAACAGGATCAAGCGACCGCACAGTTCTACCGCGTCGCACTCGACGGAGATTTCCCTTACAACATCTACGGCGCGCAGCAAGACAACTCGACCGTCCGCATCGCTTCGCGCTCCGCAGACTTTGCGATCACCGAGCGCGATTGGTACGCCGTGGGCGGCGGTGAATCCGGCTGGATCGCGCCTTCACCGAAAGCTTCAAACATCGTCTTCGCCGGATCATACGGCGGGCTGATCACGCGCTACGACACGCGCACCGGACAGCAACGCAACATTACCGTCTGGCCTGACAATCCGATGGGCGCGGGCGCAGAAGCGATGCGGTATCGCTTCCAGTGGAATTTCCCCATCGTCTTTTCGCCTCACGACGCGAATACTCTCTACACGGGCGGCAACGTCCTCTTCCGCTCGATGAATGAAGGGCAGAGTTGGCAAGCCGTCTCGCCCGACCTGACGCGCAACGATAAATCGAAGCAAGGCTCGTCTGGCGGCCCCATCACGAAAGACAACACGAGTGTCGAATACTACTGCACGATTTTCACCGTGATGGAATCACCCGTGCAGAAGGGCGTCATCTGGACGGGTTCCGACGACGGGCTTGTTCACGTCACACGCGACGCGGGGAAGAATTGGGATAACGTCACGCCGCGCGGCATCCCAGAGTGGATTCAAATTAATTCCATCGAAGCTTCGCCGCACGAAGCGGGCACGGCGTACGTCGCCGCGACGATGTACAAGTGGGACGACTTCCGTCCCTACCTCTACAAAACGACGGACTACGGCCGGACGTGGACGAAGATCACAAAAGGCATTCCCGATGGAGCGTTCACGCGCGTCGTCCGCGAAGACCCCACGCGGCGCGGGCTGCTCTACGCCGGAACGGAAACCGGCATCTATATGTCGTATGACGACGGCGCGAATTGGCAATCACTTCAGCTTAATCTTCCGATTGTCCCGATCACCGATCTCGCTGTTCACAAACGTGACCGCGATCTCATCGCCGCGACTCAAGGGCGTTCATTCTGGGTGCTCGACGATCTCAACGTCCTGCACGGGATGACGCCCGCCGTGACGAGCGCCGACGCGCAACTCTTCCAACCCGAAGACTCTTACCGGATGACGGGCGGCAGTTTTCCGATTCCGGCTACGGCCACGGTCGGGCAGAATCCGCCGACGGGCGCAGTAATTTATTACAACTTGCGCAACAAGCCGCAGGGCGAAGTCGCGCTTGAGTTTCTCGATTCATCCGGTAAGGTAATCAAGCGGTTTACAAGCAAGCGCGAAGAGGCGTCGGGCGCAGGAGGCGCGCGCGGCGCGAGTTCCGGCGGCGAAGCGGGTGAGGGAGGTGGCGGTGGTGGTAGCAGCGGCGAACCGCGCGTTCCCGCCGAAGCCGGACTCAATCGCTTCGTGTGGGATTTGCGCCACCCGGACGCAAGTCGTTTTCCGGGTTTGATTATGTGGGCGGCATCAACACGCGGCCCCCGCGTCGCGCCCGGAGCTTACACCGTGCGTCTCACCGCGAACGGTGTAACCTCGACGCAAAGTTTCAATGTCAAAGCCGATCCGCGCCTCAACACGACGCCGGAGGATTTTAATCGCCAACTCGCCTTGCTTCTACAAATCCGCGACAAGGTGACGGAGACGCATGACGCCATCAGCGCGATCCGCGACGCGCGCAAACAACTCGAAGCCATCTCCGAGCGCGCCGGAAGTCAGCCGAACGGAAACTCAATCGTCGAAGCGGCGAAAGAATTAATGACGCGCATGACGGCCGTCGAAGAAGAGTTGTATCAAACGAAGTTGCAGAGCAACCAAGACCCGCTCAACTACCCGATCCGCCTTAACAACAAACTCGCCGCGCTCGGCGGTGTCGTCGAATCGGCCGACGCCGCACCGACCGATCAAGCTTACGCGCTCTACGAAGAGTTAAGCGGGAAGATTGACGCGCAGTTGGCGCGCTACAACCAGATCATAGGGACGGTTTTGCCATCTTTCAACCGCACAGTGCGCGACCAGAACATCCCGGCCGTCGTGGTGCGCGGCAGAACGCGCAGGTGATTAGGCATTCGCTGTCTGCGAGTTACGACGCTAAAGGTGAACTGAAATGAAGCGAGGCCTATCCATTGTTGTACCTGTTCTTTTGGCAGCTATATTTTGTGGCTGCCGTTCGAGTGAGCCATCCGTTACTTCCACGCCTTTCAGCAACACTACTTCCACACCTTTCAGTAACAATGTAGCAACCAACCCGCTTGCAGAATTAGAATCTGACCTTCGACAAGCGGCAATAGATGGGGAGATCGAAACAGTCAAATCCTTACTCGCGCAAGGCGTGAATATAAACGCGGGCGATGAGCGTGGATGGACAGCGTTGAGGGGCGCGGTTTTCGTCGAGAATGCACAAGTCGTAAAGCTGCTACTAGACAGGAAGGCCGAACCGAACATTAGAGCCAAAGACGACGGCACTACTGCGCTTCATCAAGCAGCCTCAAGCGACAGCATAGAAATTCTAAAAGCGTTGCTTAAATCTAGAGCTGATCCGAATGTTCAAGACTCCCTTTCAGGGATGACACCTTTGATGGATGCGGCAGGACTCAGAAATGTGACAGCGACACAGTTGATGATTGAGAATAAGGCCGATGTAAATATCCGGGATAAATGGGGCGAAACCGTGCTCGACCAAGTTCTTGAGTCACACGAGTCAGCCATTCGTAGCGGCAGGCGTAGTGAGGCGCACAATCTTGGTCGTGTGGTCAAGTTGTTGGAGAAAGCAAATGCGAAGTAAGCGCGTTCTCTCAAGGGCGACGGCAAACAAGTCATCTCCAATGACCGCGCGATAGCGTGGTTCTCAAACATCTTCATCCGGTTTGAGCAGTAAGACTTCCTTCTGCGGTCGGGAGATAGATTTGGTCAACGTAGCACCAAGACCAATCTTCGTTTGCCTCAAACGATTTGATGATCGGGTGATCGGTTGCTTGAAAGTGCATTGTGGCGTGTTTATATTTCGAGTTGTCACAGCAGCCGACGTGCCCGCATGAGCGGCACATTCGCAACTCAACCCACGTGTCGCCGAGCGCGAGACATTCCCCGCAGCCCGCATTGTCCGGCGCAACTCTTCGTATCTGATCAAGGTGCGCGCACTGCGTTTCCGGTTCGTCCTGTTTAGCCTCCGCGCCTGCCGCGCGTGCTTCGCCGAAAACCTCAAGCCCGACTTCCGCCGCGAGCGCGCCGAGCACAACGCAGATGAGGAGAAGCGGGGCGACGTATGCGCCGACGAACGCCGAGAAAAGGATGACGCCCGCCGTCACCATGCGCGCCCGGATGAGGTGCGTGCGCCGGGCGGCAATGCGGATCGCGGAGATCGAAAGCAGAAAAAGGGCGAGTCCGCCGCAGAGCGTCCACCGCGCGCCGCCCGTCAACGCCGTGTTGCCCGACTCAAGAATCGCTTGCTTCACTCCGACACCGGCCGCCGTGACACCGAGCACAACGGGCAGATGTCCGTAGACGTAAACTTGACCGGCCGCCAACCAGCCGCGCCGCAAAAGCGCATAGCCTTCGACGAAATCAAAATAAATCCACCACAGGCAGGCGGCGATTGCGAACCCCGCCGCGGCGACGAGGGATGAGGCGAGTTGCCACTTAGCATCAGTGATTCCGGTCGCCACCGCCAGCACCGCTTCGCCGAGCACGATGATCGTAAAAAGGCCGAAGCGTTCCGGGATGTGCGTCGCGTCGTAGGGCGTGCGCCGGATCACGGACGCGCTGAAGAGCGGCGTCAGGAGTTCGACCGCAAACCCGGCCGCCCATAGCATGAAGCGGTAAGGCGCGGGGACGAAAACGGAGAGCAGCCAGAGCGCGACCCCGACGCCGAAACCGATTGAGTAGCGCGTGCATAGATCGCGCGCGACGGGGACGCGCTTGCGCGCGCGCAGGTAAAGAACGACGAGCACGACGCGCACGGCCGTGTATGAGAGGGCGAAGGCTCGCGCCCCGCTCCCTAATGCGTCGTGAACGTTGACGGCGAGCGCGGTGACGGCCAACATTCCCGCGAACATGAGGACGCGGTAGGTCGCGTCGTTCGACTCAAAACGGTCGGAGTAGAACGAGTAGCCGACCCACGCCCACCAGACGAGCGCGAACAACGCCCCGTAGCGCAGGAGGCCTTGGGCGGTTAAATCTTCACTTAGGTTGTGCGCGACCTGCGCGACCGCCACGACGAAGACGAGATCGAAGAACAACTCCAGCCAACTCGCGTGTCGTTCTTCGGTCAGATTCTCGACGGTGCGCAGGCGCGGCCTCTTCAAGAGGTTGGTAGCTTGCATAGGTTCGGAAAATTATCGGAACTCTACTCTTGAAATAAACTTTTCAAATCATCATTCAAAAAGTTTTTCGAGTTTTACCCGCTCATTATCGGTTGACGACAGAAAGTATAACACCCGAAATGGTATCTGTGCCGCACCATCCGGTGCGCGGCAGCGAATGAGCTTTTGGTAAAACTTGAGCAGTAGTGAAAATCACGAACCTCTTTTAGGCGGGGCACACGCTTTGCCAGCGCGGCGTTTCAAAAGCCTCGCAAATGCTTTTCTCTCCGAAATGCGCCTCTGTGTTTTGTCTGTGAAGTCGCAGGCGCGTCTCATTGAGCCGAGCGGTTAACGTCTCATTCGTTTCAGCAGAAAGGAGCGCAATCCCGTCATGCGCTACGCCCGAACTGTCTCCGCCGCTTGTTCGCTTTTCGTTTTTGCCTTGCTTATCAACTTCGCCGTCAGCGAGATTCGCGCGTCGGACGAAGACGATTACGACGTGCGGGCGCGCGTCGCCCGCGTTAGCTTCGTGCGCGGCGACGTGAGCTTGCGGCGCGCAGGAAGCAAGGAGTGGGAACGCGCCGCGCGCAACCTGCCGCTTGTCGAGGGCGATGTGTTGGCGACCGGGAGGGACGCGCGCCTAGAGATTCAGATTGACCGCCGCAACTTTGTGCGCGTCGCTGAAAACTCCGTGCTCTGTATCATCACGTTGCGCGACGAAGGGGTGGCGCTCTCGCTCTCCGAAGGCACGGCAAGTGTCAGGCTCGCCAAGTTTGAACGCGACCGTGAATACTTTGAAGTTGACGCGCCGAACACCACTTTAGCTTTCGAGCAAACCGGACTATATCGCATTGACGCACAACCGGGCGGCATCGTGCGAATGACGGCGCGTGACGGCGGGAGGGCGCGCATCTACTCCGAGACTTCCGGCTTCACTTTGCGCGATGGGCGCATGGCGGAATTGCTGTCGTCAGGTGAAGACGTGGGCGATTGGCAACTCGCTCACGCGCTTCCGTTCGACAGTTGGGATGAATGGACGCGGGATCGTGAACAGCACCTCATCTCACGTCTGCGCGACGAAGAACGCAATCGTTATTACGACAACGATCTATGGGGCGCGGAAGAACTCGACGCTTACGGCGATTGGACACACACCGCTGCTTACGGTTATGTGTGGCGTCCGCGCATTACCGTCATCAACAACTATCACAACTGGGCGCCGTATCGCTACGGACAATGGCGCTGGTTTCCGCCGTATGGCTGGACGTGGGTGGGCGATGAGCCGTGGGGATGGGCGCCGTATCACTATGGACGTTGGGTTTACTACGATAACAATTGGTGTTGGACGCCGCGCGTCTCGCTCGCGCTCGCACGCCACGTCTGGCGACCCGCGCTCGTCGTCTTTGTCAATATCAACCACCATAGTTACGGCAACCAGATCGCTTGGTATCCGCTCGGCTACAACCAACGTGATCCGCGCGGACGACATTACCGACGCCTAACGCCGCTTCGCCGCCACGAGATCGCCAACCTTGAACGCACCAACCCGGCTTACCTCAGCGCCGTCACGACTTTGCCCGCGCGCGACTTCGGCACGAGGACGATAACTCGCACAAGACCTGCGACCGAAGATTTAGCCCGTCGCGTTGTGGCAAGCGAACCGGCGCGCACCGATGTGCTGCCCGCCCGCCCGCGAGAATCAAACGACGGCATCGGCGCGAGCAATAGGACGAACAACAGAGGCGGCGTTCGTCCCGACGTTCTCTCCCCGAACGCGCGCCCGGCGCGTCCTGCCCGCAACAACGGCAGTGGCGATGTCCCGGCGCGCGAACTTCCCGACCGCGCGACCGGCGCCGCCGCGCGCAATCCCGGCGAAGCGCTCGACAATCAACTGCGCCGCACACGCCTCTACAACAACCGCGAGCCGCGTTCGTCTGCGCCAAACGTCAGTGCCGGAGCGCCGAACGAAGGAAGCGGAAATCAGAGCGCCATAGGTGTTGATAACACCGGCGCCGTCGAACGTCCCGCGCGACCTCCGCGCGTGGGTCGCCCGCCGCGCGACGATGATCGGGGCAATCTTCCATCGCGCGGCGGGGCAACATCAAACGACGGCGGGGCAAGCGATAACACCGACGCCGGTAGTAGCGCGCCTGAAGAAAGACGCGAACGCCCGGTGAGACCCGCGCTGCCACGTCGTCAGTTCCCGCGCGAAAGTAGTCCTCCGTCCGGCGGAGACGACCGGCCGGACAGAAGGGAGCGACCGAGCGTGGCACCCGAACCGCGTCCTGAGCGTCCGCCGCGCACAGAAGCCCCGCCGCGGCAAGAGTCGCCGCGCGTCGAGCGGCCACGCGAGGATGCGCCGCCGCCACGCGAACAACCCGCGCCGAGACGTTCCGAACCGGAACCACCGCGCGCCGAACAACCTGCGCCGCAACAGCGCGAGGAGCGCGAAGAACGTCCCGCCCGTCCTGCACGCGCGCCGGAGCGCACGGAGAGACCGCAGGTGCGCGATCAACGGTGAACGTGAGCGAGGCAGAAACAGTGAACGGCAAGGATGATGACGGGGCAAATCGCTTTCGTTCGTAAGCGATTCGCTTCGTCACCGCAGGGGACAATGATGCCGAAATGTTTTTCCCCAAACTCGCGCCGTGATTTTAATCCCGGCTTCGTCTCCGGTATATTAGTGCGAACTTCCGCTCGTTAGAAATCACTCGTTCAAGGAGTTCCACAATGAAAAACTTGTCTCGCATCATCGCCACATTGATCTTGTGTGCCGCGACCGCCTTCGCGCAAGCCGGTGTGCTCACGCCCGGCGATAATCTCGTTGTCGAAGGCGTGCCGTCCGTTCCCCTCCAACTCGTCGAACGAATTAATCGCTACGGCGAATTTCGCTCGGCGGGGCTTTCGTCATGGCATCCGTCGCGCCGCGAAATGATCATCGGCACGCGCTTCGCCGATACCGCGCAGGCGCACCTCGTCAAATTTCCGGGCGGCGCGCGCACGCAACTAACCTTTTTTCCTGATACGGTCGGCGGCGCGTCCTACCACAAACGCGCGGGCGATTACTTCGTCTTCTCGAAGGCGGTGGGCGGCAACGAGTTTTTCCAGCTCTACCGCTACGATTTCTCTAACGGTGAAGTCGCGCTTTTAACTGACGGCAAATCGCGCAACACGGGCGGCGCGTGGTCGAACTCCGGCGATCTGATCGCCTACGGCTCGACGCGCCGCACGGGTAAAGACGTTGACATCTACATTATGAACCCGGCCGATCCGAAGACCGACCGCCGTTTGCTCACGCTCGAAGGCGGCGGCTGGGGCGCGCTGGATTGGTCGCCGGATGACAAGCGTGTGATCGTCGGCGAATACGTCTCGGCGAACGAAAGTTATTTCTGGATCGTTGACGCCGCGACAGGCGAGAAAACTTTGTTCACGCCGAAGGGAAGCGAGAAGATCGCTTACGGCGGCGCGCAGTGGAGTCGTGACGGCAAAGGGATTTACGTCACCACTGATCTCGATTCCGAGTTTCAACGCCTCGCCTACATTGATTCCGAGACGAAGAAATACACTTACCTTACCGACGACATCAAGTGGGACGTTGATTCCTTCGAGCTTTCACCTGACGGCAAGAACCTCGCCTTCGTCACGAACGAAGATGGCAACAGTCGTCTTTATCTTCTCGACACGAAAACGAATCGCCGCCGCGACGTGCCGAATCTTCCCGCAGGCATCATCGGCGGAATCGAGTGGCATGGGAATAGCCGCGATCTCGGCTTCAATCTGTCTTCCGCCCGCTCGACTTCCGACGTTTACTCGATCAACGCGGAGACGGGAACGATTGATCGCTGGACGCAGAGCGAGACGGGCGGCCTCAACACCGCCAACTTCTCCGAACCCGAACTCGTGCGCTGGACGAGCTTCGACAACCGCTCGATCTCCGGTTATCTCTACCGCCCGGCCGCGCGCTTCACGGGCAAGCGCCCCGTGATCATCAATATTCACGGCGGCCCCGAAGGACAAGCGCGCCCCGGCTTCCTCGGTCGCAACAACTTTCTTCTGAACGAAATGGGCGTGGCGATCATCTACCCGAACATTCGCGGTTCGAGCGGCTACGGCAAGACGTTTCTCAAACTCGACAACGGCTTTCAACGCGAAGATTCCTACAAAGACATCGGCGCATTGCTCGATTGGATTAGAACGCGCCCCGACTTAGATGCCGACCGCATCATGGTCACGGGCGGCAGTTACGGCGGCCACATGACTCTCGCCGTCGCTACGCGCTACAGCGACCGCATTCGTTGCGCCGTTGACATCGTGGGCATCTCGAATCTGCGAACTTTTTTAGAGAACACGGAAGGTTATCGCCGCGATCTGCGCCGCGTGGAATACGGCGACGAGCGCGATCCGAAAATGCGCGCGTTTATGGAACGCATCGCGCC
>JACCYN010000182.1 GCA_013696465.1 Pyrinomonadaceae bacterium | reverse complement strand
GCCGAACGCTACCATCCCCATCGCATGAATCGCCACCGCGAAACGTGTGTTCGCCGCCATATCCGCCCACCGTAAAAAGCAACTACTTTAGTTACAGTTAATATGTAACTAAAGTAGTTGCTCTTCCGGTTCTTTGTCAAGCGCAGGAGATGGAAGCGTTGCAGGAATTACTTTCAGCTTCACTGTCGCCGATTCTAGCGAATCGCGACCACCGCACATACGCGGTGGCAGTCATACCCAGTGCTTATCAAGGAGCCTCCCGCCCACTCCAGCATCTTTTCGTATTCTGCGTCATCCGGGTCGTTAATAACTTTGAGAAAATGCTCATAGCCCCAGGTGCCCCCGCATTCTTCGGGCAGGCATGTCCGCTTACCCCCGTGCCTCACCTACCAGCGCGCCGCCAGTATCACAATAATGCCGCCGCGCCTGAATCAACTCTTCGACCGCCGCGGCATCCACGGCGGGAGAGAACAGATACCCTTGACCGTAATCGCAGTTGAGCGCCTGAAGGCGTTCCATCTGCTCGGATGTCTCGACTCCCTCGGCGATGACGTTCATCCCTAGATTCTGTGCGAGCACGATGATGGTGTGAACAATCGCGGTCTTGTCGCTGGCACTCATTTGGCTGATGAACGAGCGATCAATCTTCAGCGTGTTGAGCGGGAAGCGATGGAGGTAGCTCAAGCTGGAATAGCCTGTGCCGAAGTCGTCCATACTCAAGTGGACGCCGAGCGCGCGGAGTTGCGTCAGCAACACCGTCACACTGTCGGTGTTTTCGATGAGCGCGCTTTCCGTAATCTCCAAATTTAGTTGGTGAGGATCGAAGTCGGTCAACTCCATAATCTGTTTGATCCGCTCGACGACGTCCGTTTGTGATAATTGCTTGCTGGAGAGATTAACGCTCAGCTTGAGGGTACGGCGCGCCGAGTAGCGTAGTTGCCACTGGCGCATTTGGCGGCAGGCTTCGTGGAGCACCCACCAGCCAATCGGGATAATCAGTCCGGTTTCTTCGGCGAGCGCGATAAATTGCGTCGGATAGATCAGTCCCCGCTCTGGATGCTGCCATCGCACGAGCGCCTCGAAGCCCTCGATCTCGCCACTTTGAAGCGACACGATTGGTTGATAGTGCAGCCTAAACTCTTCGCGCTCGACGGCTCGCCGCAGATCAGTCTCCATCTGCAGGAGGGCGACGGCGCGGGCGTGCATCAGATGATCGAACACTTCGTGGCGGGCTTTGCCGAGCATCTTGGCGTGGTACATCGCCGTGTCGGCGTCGCGCAGTACGTCCTGTGGTTTATCATAGCCGGTGCTGCTCAGCGCGATTCCGATGCTGGCTGAGGTGAAGACATCATTCCCGTCGAGGTCAAAGGGCAAAACCAATTCTTCGTGCAGTCGCTCTGCGACACGAATCGCGTCGCTGGGGTCTTCGATTCCGTTGAGCAGGATGGCAAACTCGTCGCCGCCCATCCGCGCGAATGCGTCCATGTCGCGTAGCGATGTTTGTAGTCGACGGGCGAAGGCGACGAGCAGCGTGTCTCCCGCCATGTGACCGAGGCTGTCGTTGATGTTCTTGAAGCGGTCGAGGTCGAGAAAGAGCACGGCGAAGAGGAACTTCTTCGGTCGCTTCGAGCGTTCGACCGCCAGCTTCAAGTGTTCGTGAAACAGCGCGCGGTTCGGCAGCCCCGTCAACTGATCGTGGAAGGCATCGTGGAGTAGCTTTTCCTCAACACGCTTGCGCTCGCCGATGTCGCGCGCAACCATCTGCACCGCCGGTTGGTCGTTGTACAGGAAAGGCACCGCCGCCACTTCAACATCGATGATAGTACCGTCTAAGCGGACGAACTTCTCTTCGACGAAAGCGGGTTCCGCTGCGTCAGCGTTGACTCGCGCAATGCGCTTGTCCACAGTTGCGCGGTAATCTGAGTGGACGAAATCAATGACGGGTCGTTCCAGTATCTGGCTCGGGTTAGCCGCTCCAAGCAGCTTGACCCCGGCGCTATTGATGAACACGATTTTGCCGTCCGCATGGACGATAATCGCATCCGGGGAGATTTCCACCAAGCGTTGGAAACGCTCTTCGCTCTCGCGCAACGCGGCTAACGCTTGCGTCCGTTCGATAGCGTAGCGAAGCGAACGACCAAGTAGAGAAGACTCAACCTGACCCTTAATCAGGTAATCCGCCGCGCCCGCCTTCATCGCTTCCACGTCAACTTCGTGGTCGCCCTGCCCGGTCATCAGTATCATCGGCGCCCTACAGCCCGACGCGACAGCTTCATGCAAAAGATCGAGTCCGTTATGTTCGCCGAGGCGGTAATCCAGAAGGTAAACATCGTGCGCGCAGTGCGAGATAGTCGCCAGCCCGGTGGCATAGTCCGCAACCCAGTCAAGATGGTAGCCTCCGCCTTTGATCTCGGACAAGAGATCGCGTGTCATCACGTAATCGTCTTCGTCGTCGTCAATGAGCAGGACTTTAATGTGGCGCTCGTTCAACTTAGTCTTCGCCCCTCCCGGGTGGTAGTTCGACGATCTCGAACCAGTATTTGCTCAGGGCTTTCATCACGTCGACCAGCGATTCAAACATGACCGGCTTGGTAATGAATGAATTGACGCCCAAGTTGTAAGTGCGATAAATGTCCTCTTCCGCTTTGGAAGTGGTCAGCACGACGACGGGAATCTGTCGCAATTCCGCGTCGTCCTTAATCTCTTTGAGCGCCTCTCGCCCGTCTTTCTTGGGCATATTCAAATCGAGCAGGATAAGACCGGGGCGGGGAGCGTCAGCGGGTCGCTGATATTTGTCGCGGCGGTGTAAATAGTCCATCAATTCCTCGCCGTCCTCGACGAAACGCAAATCGTTGGCGAGGCGGCTTTCGTCGAGCGCCTCTTTTGCCATCATGCGATCATCGGCATCGTCGTCGGCGATAAGAATCGTGATGGGCTTGGCATTAAGAGTCATGCGACGCTATCTCCTTTTGTTGAGTGACTGGCAGCGAGATGATGAAGGTCGAGCCAACGCCGGGAGTGCTGCGGGCTGTGATGCTTCCTCCGTGACGCTCGACGATCTTTCGGCACACCGCCAATCCAATGCCTGTGCCTTCGTAATCGCTGCGATTGTGCAGGCGCTGGAAGATGGTAAAGATACGGTCTAAGTATTTTTCGTCGAAGCCGATCCCGTTGTCTTCGACGATGATTTGATGGGATGAGACGATGGCAGGAGTACCCACGATAGCCCAGTCGTCACCCGATATTTGTGGGCTAT
>JACCYN010000170.1 GCA_013696465.1 Pyrinomonadaceae bacterium | reverse complement strand
AGATTTCGTTACGAAGTGAACTTAGAGCCTTCGTTTAATTCAGCGAGCGAAGCGAATGTTTCGTGGATGGTGAACAAACGCGCGTTGTTGATGCTCGGCGATCTGCTGCCGCGCGGATTCACAAACGTGAAGGCTAATTTATCGCTTCCCGCGCGGTGGAGCGCGTCTTCTGTAGAAGAGAGAAGCGAGCGTAACGAATTTGCGGTGAGCGAGCCGGACGCGGCGATCTTTTTCGTCGGAGAGGATTTACGCGAAAGTCATGAGCAGATCAGTGGAATGAAATTTACTTTTGTTCTTGGTGGCGATTGGGCTTTCGGCGAAAAGGAAGCGATGGCGGCCGCTGTTGATATTCTGAAACAGCACATGGAGACGATGGGCGGCGCGCCGCAGCGACAGGCGATGGTGATGCTTTCGCCGTTTCCGCAATTCGTCTCTGCGAGTCGCTGGAGCGCGGAGACGCGCGGGGCAACCGTAGTATTTGTTTCTGGTCAGGCTTCGTCTGTAGCCGCAGGGCTTTCACAGTTGAGCATCAGGCTTGCGCACGAACTGTTTCACCTGTGGGCGCCAAACGGGTTGGCGCTTGACGGAGAGTACGATTGGTTTTACGAAGGCTTTACTTTGTATTACGCTTTGCAAACTTGTCGGCGTCTGCAACTACTGACATTCCGCGAGTATCTAGACGCCATCGGGCGCGCTTACGATGCTTACCTTGCAGCCCCGGAGCGCGAAAAACTTTCGCTGCTCGACGCTTCACGACGCCGTTGGTCAGGCGCGGCATCAGCATCGCTTGTTTATAACAAAGGAATGTTAGTCGCGTTTCTCTATGACCTTGAGTTGAGAAAAAGGACGCGCGGGAAGCGTTCGCTCGAAAACATTTACCGAGAACTTTTTCAACGCTACAAAAAAGGCGGAAGTCGAGCGGACGGCAACACGGCTGTGCTCGCTGCTCTGAACAGCCATCGAGAAATGAAAAAGCTCACAGAACGCCTCATCGAGAAGGCCGACGCAGTCGAGTTAAACGCTGCCGTAAAATCCTTCGGCTTGAGAGTTGATAAAGCAGGTTTCACAACCGTTATTTCTGCCGACGATTCTTTAAGCGAAAGACAACGCGAACTGCTAAGAGAATTAGGCTACAATGAATAAGCCGCTGTGCTTTTGCAGGCGGAGCATGAAGGCGAAATAGAAGAAAGAACGAATAAACTTAAACTGTCCCCAGTTGAGCGCCTGGCATCCATCTTCCGTATCTATCGTTTGTAAGTTATGGCACTGATTTATAAAGACGATTTCGAGTTGCGTATTTCCAGAAAGCAGCTTCTTGCGACGTGGCTTCTCGCTTTGTGTGCGGTCGCTATGGGCGGCGGTTGCGCTTCGTTTGCGAAAAAGGACGAGACCGGCGTGATCATCGCGCGCCGCGCACAGGTGCGGAGTTCGACGGCTGTGGTCGCGGCCGATTTGCTCGAAGTCACGCGCGGCGACACAATTGATATTCTTGATTCGCGGACAGCTCCCGATGGCGAAATCTGGTATCGCGTGCGTGCACGGGATGCTGAAAGCACGGAAGGGTGGATTGAAGCGCGCAACGTGATGTTGGAATCGCTACTAAGTTCTTCACGACAACTTGCCGAAGAAGACAAGGACGTTGCGCCGCAAGCCGCCGGGCAACTGCGCGCCAACTCAAACCTTCGTCTCACGCCGGACAGAAGCGGCAGCGACAACATTTTGATGAAGCTCGATAACGGCGCCGTGTTCGACATCGTGAGTTGGAAACGTGTGCCGAAACCCAAGTCGTCCGAGGCGACTGAAAGCGACGACGCGCCGAAGGCTGGAGTTATGACGCGCAACTCGAATCGCCGCCGAAACAGTAATGATGAGTTGAAAGCCCCGGAAGAGTCGGTTGAATTGTGGTACAAAGTGCGGCTTCCACGCTCCGTCTCGCCCGCGCCCGCCGGGTGGGTTTACGGCAAACAAGTTGAATTGAAAGTGCCGAGCGATGTGATCTTTTATCGCACGGGACGCGAGTTTGTCGCTTGGCATCGTTTGGACGGCGAAGGGGCGAACGTCTCTTCTGTTAGTACGACAGGTAACAAGGATGCCGCCGCCGAATCGCAAGCAGGCAGTTGGGTGATTCTGGAAAAGAGCAGTTCGGACGAACCGCGCCGCGTGGACGACCCGGACTTTGATCGCATATTTGTGCTTGGCTATAACAAGGATAAGCAGGAGCATTACACGGCTTATCGGAGCGAAGATATTAAGGGACGCTTGCCGTTGCGCGTAGAGGGGCAGGGCGATTCCAAAATCTTCACTGTGCGGGCGCAGACGGACGAAGGAGAAAAGGGGTTGCGCTACCGGGTCTTTCTTGATGACAAACGACTGCTCAGAGTTGAACCGCTTGATCGCCAATCAAATCAGCGTAATAAAAGGTAAATTTTGCGCCATCGAAATTTTTTCAAAAAATGTGCTCAGACGGTTGACAATAATTCGTTAATGCTTATAATCCCTCTTTGCCTGAAACACGGCAGTTGACACCTAGACACAACAGCAGCTTTTCAAGCGGCCGCTTCGCTTTTACGGGATTGACCCGAAAGTGAGCGGCTATTTCGTCCGCTAAAAAATCGAGGACGACTGTTGAGGCGATTAAGAGGGCTACGAAAGCCTGATTGCTACTGTGAAAATCTTTTTCATGGATGCAACGGAAAGAAAATCGCTTACGTCTAACCATATCGCTTGACAAGTTGGAACGCGGTTGTTAATATCGCGTTTTACTTGAGACGAGGAAAACTCGTCTGTTAATTCAAGTTTAAAGAATTGATCTTTGAAAACTAGATAGAATCGTGTCCGTCAATGAACTTTGAGAGTTATGAGCGCTGAGCCTATAGGGTTCCGCGCGAAAATAAAACTCTGCAAAGAGTCATTATCGGAAAACAACCAGTTTAACGATAATGTTCCAGAACAAATTATAACGAGAGTTTGATTCTGGCTCAGAATCAACGCTGGCGGCGTGCCTCAGAC
>JACCYN010000164.1 GCA_013696465.1 Pyrinomonadaceae bacterium | reverse complement strand
TTGACGGGCAAGCCGGAGGCGGCCGCCTGTTGCGCGACTTCGGATTTTTGATCAACCGACGGCTTGGATTCTTTTCCTTTGCTGTAATCGCGCTTGCGCGGTTTGATTAGACCTGTGTCAACGGGTTCGTAAGAGAAGACGGGGCCTTCGCCAGAGTATTCGGCGATGGTCGTCTTCAAAAAGTTTTCGTCATCGCGGTTCGGGAAATCCGGTTTGTAGTGCGCGCCGCGCGATTCGTTGCGGTTGAGCGCGCCCAAGGTGATGACGCGCGCGAGTTCAAGCATGTTAGCGAGTTGGCGCGCGTGCGGCACGGCCATCGTCGCCCACAAATTGGAATCGTTAATCGAGATTCGCTTGTAACGCTCCATGAGTTCGAGCAGTTTGTTGTCCGTCTCTTTCAGGCGGTCGTTGTAGCGCACGACCGTCACGTTGTCGGTCATCCACTTACCCATCTCTTCGTGGATGACATACTGATTTTCATTGCCGGATTGTTTGACGATGCGATCATTGATCTCTCGCTGCATCTTCAATTCATCGTCGTAAATCTTCGCGCCGTCGCCATTCGTTCCTCGTTCGACATTCTTCGCGTATTCAATCGCGGCGGGCGCGGCGACGAAGCCGCCGTAGACGCAGGAGAGGAGCGAGTTGGCGCCGAGCCGATTCGCGCCGTGCACCGAGTAGTCGCATTCTCCGGCAGCCAAGAGTCCGGGAACATTCGTGCGTTGATTGGTATCAACCCACAAGCCGCCCATCGAATAATGGACGCCCGGAAAAATCCGCATCGGCACGTGGCGCGGATCGTCGCCGACGAACATCTCGTAAATTTCCAAAATCGCGCCAAGTTTGCGATCTAAGGTTTCGGCGGGGATGTGCGTGAGATCGAGATAGACTTGGTTTTCGCCGTTGACGCCTTGACCGTCTAAGCAAACTTGGAAAATCTCGCGCGTGGCGATGTCGCGCGGAACGAGATTGCCGTAAGCCGGATATTTCTCTTCGAGGAAGTACCAACGCTCCGCTTCGGGGATTGAAGAAGCTTGACGTTTATCACCGTTCGCTTTCGGAACCCAAACTCTGCCGCCTTCGCCGC
The DNA here is from genome assembly GCA_013696465.1 of Pyrinomonadaceae bacterium. Classification (GTDB taxonomy): domain Bacteria; phylum Acidobacteriota; class Blastocatellia; order Pyrinomonadales; family Pyrinomonadaceae; genus JACCYN01. Next base: position 7,333 of record JACCYN010000164.1, on the reverse strand, counting down.
GCGCCGATTCACTCATCAAACGCAACTTATCTTCGCCCGGTATTGAAGTTGGATGAACTTGAATGAATTCGCCGTTCGCGTAGCGCGCTCCTTGTTGGTAACAAACGGAGACGGCGCTGCCGGTGCAGACCATGGAATTGGTTGACTTGCCGAAGATAAGTCCGGGGCCACCGGTCGCCATAATTACGGCGTCGGCCGGAAAGTCTTTCACTTCAAGACTATTGCGCTCCATCGCTGTCAATCCGCGACACACGCCGTGCGAGTCGAGGACAAGCGAAAGCATCTCCCAGCCTTCGTATTTTTTCACTTGACCTGAAACTTCGTAGCGGCGCACCTGTTCGTCCAAAGCGTAGAGAAGTTGTTGCCCGGTTGACGCTCCGGCAAACGCCGTGCGGTGGTGCTTCGTGCCGCCGAAGCGACGAAAATCAAGCAAGCCTTCCTTCGTTCTGGAGAAGGGAACACCCATGCGATCAAAAAGATAGATAATCGCGGGCGCCATTTCGCACATCGCTTTCGCGGGCGGTTGATTCGCAAGGAAGTCGCCGCCGTACACGGTATCGTCGAAGTGTTCCCACGTCGAATCGCCTTCACCCTTCGTGTTGACCGCGCCGTTGATGCCGCCTTGCGCGCAGACGGAGTGCGAGCGTTTGACGGGAACAACGGATAAGAGATCAACATTGTGTCCGGCTTCGGCGATCTTCATCGCCGCCGCGAGTCCGGCGAGTCCGCCGCCGACGATGGCGATGCGTATGCCGTTCTGAGTAGCTGCCATGTTAGTAGAGAATTCCTCCCGTGAGTCCGCCGGGACGCACAAAGGCAACGAGCGAGTTGATGCCGACGGCGAAGAGCAGGACGCCAAAGCCGATGCAGGCGTAGCCCGCGTAGCGTTGCGCGCGAGCCCCGATCACCACGCCCCAGTCAACTAAAAAAAGCCACAAGCCGTTCGCCAGATGCCAGATCGTCGAGAAGACGCCGACAACGTACAGAATAAAGATCGCCGGAATCTGCATTTCGCGCTGGACGATCTCGAAAGCTTTGCCGGGGTTGTGCGCGACCGCCTCGGTGTTCAAGCCGGGAATCAATCCGAAGCGGAAGTTGAGTATGTGGAAAAGGATAAAGCCGAAGAGAAAGACGCCCGTGATGCGCTGCACGAAGTAGAACCAGTTGCGCGTGTACTTGTAAGCGAAATTGTTCGGGCGCATCTCGAAGGTGATGAACAACCCGTAAACAGCATGAAAGACGAGCGGCAGGAAGATGCCGAAGATTTCCAGCAGCAAAACATACGGAATGCCCTGCAAATCCTCAACCGCGTCGTTGAAAGCCTGTGCGCCCATGACGGCTTTCGAGTTTGTGTAAAGATGTTCGAGGAGAAACGCGCCGAGCGGCAGGATGCCGGAGAGTTGAAAGAGTTTGCGGAGCACGAAACTCCGGTTTAAGCGAACGGCCATAGTTGGGGAAAGCTCCCTTCAAGGCACAAAGGATTGCTCCTGTGCTTTAGGACAAACATACAAGGTAGGTGTAACGCCATGTGTTCCAAACAGTTGAAATTATATGTAGAAGTTGCTGAAAAGCAAAATGCACACAAAATTGTAATTGAGTTTGAAATTAAAAAATTAAGAGTTGGGCGGCTAATTGCCTGATGTTAAAGTATGAGAAAGCGAAGCGATGACAGACGCCGACGATAGCCATTACCATGACCTCGATATGCACCGCACAATGCTGCGCGACCATGTGCGGTGTGAAGCCTTTCGTCGTGCTTTAGCAAAATCGGTCAAGCTCGGTGATGTTGTGCTTGACATTGGAGCAGGCACAGGCATTCTCAGCCTCTTCGCGGCACGAGCCGGAGCGCGTAAAGTTTATGCTGTTGAACGCACGAAGATTGCTGACTTCGCTCGACAATTGATAGCGGTAAATGATGCTGAAGGACAAGTGCAAATCATTCACGGCGATATGGAATCGGTCGAACTTCCCGAACAAGTTGATATCATCGTTTCCGAGTGGATGGGCGGCAACGGAGTTGACGAAGGCTTTTTGCCCGCCGTGCTGGTGGCGCGTGACCGTTGGCTCAAGCCGCAGGGCAAAATGTTACCGGAGCGCGTTGCGGCGTGGATTGCGCCTGTTTGGGATGGCAAACTTGAAAGTGACTTTAACTTCTGGCGAAGTCAGCCTTATGAAGTTGATTTGAGTTTGGTAGCGGAAACGACGATTAGCGAAGTCAGATACTGTCAGCATCACATCACCGAAGGCACGCTTTTAGCCCAACCTCAGCAGATGTGGACGACCGACGTTTACACTTGCCCGGTGGAAGAGGCCCGCTCGCCCTTCAAAGCATCTTTGTTGTTTTCCGTAACGCGAGAAAGCAATTTCAATGCGCTGGCGACTTGGTTTCACGCCGACTTTGGGCAAGGCATCAGCTTAACCAACGCTCCCGACACGCCAAAAACGCATTGGGGGCGATTCGTTTATCCGCTCAATCGCGCAATGAAAGTTGAGCGAGGAACAGACCTAGCAATTGAGTTTGCCTGTGAGCCGACGGTTGATAGTCATTGCCGAAGCAAGTGGTCAGTCAAAGTTGGCGATGGCGCGTGGGAACATCATCAAAGTATCAATTAACGGCGCCGTCCAACAAGTCATTGGACGAGAGCGTGGGATAGCGTGCTTCTCAAGTTGTGTTGTCCCACGCGGCTTGTGCGCTGCCCGCCCGCTCGCGCGCGGCATCCTAAGCGCTGATGTGATTACGAACACCACGACCGGCAAACTTCCGTTATTCATCAGCGACAAAACAAGCATGAAGTAGAAGCATAATGCCTCTGAAAAGTTTGTTCGGCGGTTGCGCAGAGGATTTATTCGATAGCACGAAAGGATGCGTAAATACAGGGTCTAAAGCGCGCACTTGCCCATTTGTGAAAAAAGGTGTATTTAGTAGATCACTTCTGTGGTATTGATAACAAGTAGGAAAAAGAACGCGGCGAAAGCGTTTTCAGAAACGAGCGGGCGCGTTTCTTTTCGGAGATTTGTATCCGCGCGGCACAAGCCTCAGAAGCAAAAACTTTCGATTGTTAAGCAAGCCTTCCGTTTGATAAGTAAGTTGATTTGAGAAAGGTGCGGCTGGAATGCCTCAAATCTTTCATCGCAGCGCAAACGTAATGTCGAAAGCGAGCATTGTCGGCGGCGTGTTGCTTGTCACCACCGTGCTGCTGACGCTCGGCGCGCTCGACCGTTCGAGCTACAATACCGGCGCGTGGATTGACGTTGAACAGCCCGTGCAGTTTTCGCACAAACACCATAGTGGGGACGACGGCATTGATTGTCGCTACTGCCATACTTCCGTTGAGTATTCTTCTTCCGCCGGAATGCCGCCCACCAAGACTTGCATGAACTGCCACACGCAGATTTGGGCTGACAGCCCTTATCTCGAGCCTGTCCGCGAAAGCTACAAAACGAACAAGCCGATTGAATGGGCGCGCGTCCACGATCTGCCCGACTACGTTTATTTCAACCACAGCATTCACGTCAACAAGGGCGTCGGCTGCTCGACCTGCCACGGCAACGTCGCGGAAATGCCGCTCGTTTATCAAGCCGTGTCGCTCAAGATGGAGTGGTGTCTGCAATGCCACCGCCAGCCGGAACTTTACCTGCGCCCGCAGAGCGAGATTTACAACACAGCGTGGGTCGCGCCGTCCGATCAGTTGGAAAAAGGAAAGCAATTGGTTGAACAAAATAATGTCGCCAGCAAAGAGCAGATGACGAGTTGTTCGACGTGCCACAGGTAAGGGAAGTTTCGGCGGCAAAATTTAATAAGGCTCATTAAGGTTCACTCTAAGGATCGTAACCGGGATGTCCACCACCCAGAGCAGCAACCCGAATCTCGTGCAGATACAATCGCGGCAGGGGCGCATTGACGAGTATCACCGCCTCCGCGATAAGGTCGCCGCCGCTTCGCAGAAAAGCGGCAGACAGTATTGGCGCAGCCTCGAAGAACTCGCCGACACGGAAGAATTTAAGTCTTACGTCTATAACGAATTCCCCGAACAAGCTGCGGAGTGGAACGACCCAGTCGGGCGTCGTCGTTTTCTGAAATTGATGGGCGCGTCGCTGGCGCTTGCGGGCGTCTCGGCGTGCGCCTATCAGCCGCGCGAATTGATCGTGCCTTATGTCGAACAGCCGGAAGAAGAAGTGCCGGGTAAGCCCTTGTTCTTCGCCACTGCGACGCCGCTCGGCGGCTTCGGACTTTTAGTTAAAACGAACGAGGGACGCCCGACCAAGATCGAGGGCAATCCCTTACACCCGGCGAGCATGGGCGCGACCGACGTTTTCGCTCAAGCTTCAATTCTTAATCTTTACGATCCCGACCGCTCGCAGAACGTGCTCGATCGCGGCGACATCGCTTCGTGGTCGAGTTTCTTAGGCACGGCGCGCACCGCGCTCGAAGGTCAACGCGGAAACGGCGGCGCGGGGTTTCGCATTCTTACCGAAACCGTCACCTCGCCGACGCTCGCCGCGCAACTTCAAGGATTGCTGCGCGAGTTTCCCGCCGCGCGCTGGATTCAATACGACGCGGCGAACCGCGACAGCGCGAATCTTGGCGCGCTGCAAGCTCTCGGCGCACCCGTCAACACCGTCTATCGCTTTGATCAGGCGCGCGTCGTGCTCGCCGTTGATTCCGACTTTCTGCAATGCGGCGCAGGGAACTTACGTTACGCACGCGACTTCATCACGGGGCGGCGTCTCGAAGGCGACACACGCGAGATGAATCGCCTCTACTCGATTGAGAGCACGCCGACGAACACGGGCGCGAAGGCGGATCACCGCCTTGCGATGCGCCCCTCAGAAGTTGAAGCCTTTATGCGCACGCTCGCCAGTCAACTCGGCGCGGGCGGCGCGGCGGGGGGAGGCGCGACTTACACCGGACACGCCGAATGGATCGCCGCGCTCGCGCGCGATCTGCAAGCGAATCGCGGGCGGAGCGTCGTCGTCGTCGGAAATGAATCGTCGCCGACCGTCCACGCGCTCGGACACGCCGTCAACGCCGCGCTCGGCAATGTACCGAACACAATTTACTACACCGATCCAATTGAGGCGGTGGTCGTCAACCAGACCGTGATGATCGGGGAACTCGTGCGCGATATGAATGCGGGCGCGGTTGATGTGCTGCTGATCGTCGGCGGTAATCCCGTCTATACCGCGCCCGCCGATCTCAATTTCGGCGACGCACTACAACGACTGAGCGAAGGCCAGAATAAACTGACGGCGCACCTTAGTTCCTACTTCGACGAAACATCGCTGTTGTGTCGCTGGCATGTGCCGGAATCGCACTACCTCGAAGCGTGGAGCGACGCGCGCGCCTTCGACGGAACGGCCGCCATCATCCAGCCGCTTATCGAGCCGCTCTACGGCACAACGAAGAGCGCGCACGAATTCATCGGCGCGTTCGGTGAGCAGCCTGCCGTGAATGGCCACGACATCGTGCGCGAGTTCTGGGGCGCGCAGACGCAAGTTGCGAGCGGCGGCGATTTCGAGGCGGCGTGGCGGCGCATTCTGCATGACGGCGTAATCCCGAACACCGCTTTTCAGCCGCGAAGCGTCGGCGTCTCAGGAAATTCTACCGGCGAACAACAAAGCGGACAGCAAGCAAACGGAACGACTCCGCCCTCCGTGCCGCCTGCGACGAATACGAACGCCGCGCCGGGCGGATACGAAATCGTCTTTCGCACTGATCCGAGCGTTTACGACGGACGCTTTGCGAACAACGGTTGGCTGCAGGAATTGCCGAAGCCGATCACGAAGTTGACGTGGGACAACGCCGTGTTGATGAGTCCGGCAACGGCGCGCAAACTTGAGGTCGAAACGAAAGTGGAATGGCGTGGCGGCAACGTCAGCTCTGATGTCGTCGAAGTTAAGTTTCAAGGACGCACGGTGCAGGGCGCGGTGTGGATCGTTCCCATTCACGCCGATGATGTGATCACGGTGCATCTCGGCTACGGGCGCACGCGCGCCGGGCGCGTCGGTTCGAGCACCAATGATAGCAAAGTCGGGTTTAACGCTTACGCGATCCGCCCGTCAAACGCGATGTGGTCGGGCGCTGGCGTCGAGATTCGCAAAACGGGCGAGCGTGTTGAACTCGCCGCGACGCAGATTCACAATCTCACGATGGATCGTGAGCCTGTCCGCGTCGGCACGCTCGCGGCGTATTTAGAGAGTGGCGACAAGCATCTCTTCGTCGGGCATCACGACGAGCCGCCGGATGGCATGTCAATGTTCCCGCCGAACGAAGAGGTGTGGCCGGTGCGCGAAGACATCCCGCAGTGGGGCATGACGATTGATCTCAACAACTGCGTCGGCTGCAACTCGTGCGTCGTCGCGTGCCAATCGGAAAACAACATTCCTGTCATCGGCAAAGAACAGGTGATGCGCGGGCGCGAAATGCATTGGTTGAGAATTGACGCTTACTATTCGGGCGACGCGCACGACCAGCACAGCGCGGCCGGCCCCTTCTTCCAACCTTTGATGTGCGTCCACTGCGAGAAAGCTCCGTGCGAACCCGTGTGTCCGGTGGAGGCGACCGTGCACGACACGGAAGGCCTGAACGTGCAGATTTACAATCGCTGCATCGGCACGCGCTACTGTTCAAACAACTGCCCGTATAAAGTGCGTCGCTTCAACTTTCTCCTTTACCAAGATTGGGACACGCCGCAAACCAAGTTGGTGCGCAACCCCGATGTGTCAGTCAGAAGTCGCGGCGTGATGGAGAAATGCACTTACTGCGTTCAGCGCATTCAGTGGGCGAAGATCGAAGCTTCCAAATTGCGCCGCCCCATCGCGGACGGCGAGGTGGTGACCGCGTGTCAGTCGGCGTGCCCGACAGAGGCGATCATCTTCGGCAACATTAAAGACCCCGAGGCGCGCGTGACGAAGTCGAGGAACGGGCGGCGTGCCTACCCACTGCTCGGCGAATTGAACACGCGCCCGCGCACAACTTATCTGGGGACGTTGCGCAACCCGAATCCTGAGATCGAGCCGCCCGTCGGAAACACGACGGAGAAGCGAGAGGGAATACATCATGAGTAGCGCGTTGCAGGAGCAGCCGCACGAAGAGGTAGCCGAATCGAAAAGCGGTTATGCGGTGATCGCGCCCGGCCACACCTTCGCGTCCGTCACCGACAAGATCGCGAGCATCGTGCTGCGCAAGCGAACACCGTTTGGCTGGTTCATCGGTGTCGCCATCGGTTTCATGATCGTGCAGATGTTGATGCTCGCGCTCACGTGGTTGCTCCTTCGCGGCACGGGGATTTGGGGCATCAACGTCCCCGTCGGCTGGGGCTTCGCCATCATC
>JACCYN010000158.1 GCA_013696465.1 Pyrinomonadaceae bacterium | reverse complement strand
CCCGAACTCTACGAAGAGATCGCGCGCCGCAACGAAGGGGTTTTCTCCGAACACGGCGCGCTCGTCGTTGACACGGGCGAGCACACGGGGCGTTCGGCGAAAGATAAGGCGATTGTCAGCGAAGCGTCGAGCGCGGATAAGGTGTGGTGGGGCGAGGTCAATAAAGAGTTTGACGGAAGGAAGTTTAATGAGTTGCGCGACCGGATGATGGCTTACGCTTCGGAGCGCGACCTCTTCGTGCAAGACGTTTTCGGCGGGGCGGACGAAAAATACCAACTGCCCGTCCGCGTCATCACCGAACTCGCGTGGCATTCGCTTTTCGCGCGCACGCTTCTGATTGACAAAGAGACGGCCGCCACGCACGCGCCGCAGTTCACCATCGTTGACATTCCGAGTTTCCACGCCGATCCCGCGCGCGACGGCACGCGCTCGCCCACTTTCATCCTCCTTGATTTCAGCCAGCGCCTCGTTCTCATCGGCGGCACGTCCTACGCGGGCGAAATAAAAAAGAGCGTCTTCACGATTCTCAACTATCTTCTGCCGCAACAGGGCGTGATGAGTATGCACTGCTCGGCGAACGTCGGAAGTTCAGGCGATACGGCCATCTTCTTCGGGCTTTCCGGCACCGGCAAAACCACCTTGTCGGCCGACCCTGAGCGGCGTCTCATCGGCGACGACGAGCACGGCTGGTCGCAGGACGGCGTCTTTAATTATGAAGGCGGCTGCTACGCGAAAGTGATCCGCCTTAACCCGGAATCCGAACCCGCAATTTATCAAACGACGCGCATGTTCGGAACCGTCTTAGAAAACGTCGTGCTTGATGAAGAAACGCGCGCACTCAATTTAGACGACGCCTCAAAAACCGAAAACACGCGCGCCGCTTACCCTCTCACTTCGATCCCGAACATCGTCCCCGAAGGCTACGCCGGACACCCACAGAACATCATCATGTTAACGGCCGACGCTTTCGGCGTGCTGCCGCCCGTAGCGCGCCTGTCGTCCGAACAAGCGATGTATCATTTTCTCTCCGGCTACACGGCGAAGATCGCGGGCACGGAAAAAGGTTTAGGCAAAGAACCCGAAGCGACTTTTTCAACTTGCTTCGGTGCGCCCTTCATGGTTTTGCATCCCGGCGTCTACGCCGATCTGTTGGGCAAACGGATGGCGGAGCATAAAGTTAATTGCTGGCTCATCAACACGGGCTGGACGGGCGGCCCCTACGGCGAGGGCGAGCGCATGAAGCTCAAGCACACGCGCGCCATGATCCGCGCGATCTTAACGGGCGCGCTCGCGCAAATCGAGACGCGCCCCGACCCCGTGTTCGGCGTCGGCGTGCCCGTCTCGTGTCCCGAAGTTCCGGCGGAAGTTCTCGTGCCGCGCAACACGTGGAAAGACAAAGCGGCTTACGACGCGAAAGCGCGCGACCTCGCCCGGCGCTTCAACGAAAATTTTAAGAAGTACGCGGACGGAGTTTCCGAAGCCGTGCGCAATGTTGCGCCGGTCGCGGATTAGCTTTCGTTCTGTATTTTATTAAAAACACAGAGGGGCGACTTCTCAACCGGGTCGCCCCTTCGATTTGTTTCGGGTATTTTTGTTTGTCGCTCGTCTCGGAGCAAAAGTTAACCGGAACGAGGAACAAACTTCGACTCGAAAAGATTTTCGTTTTGTTCTTCCCTCGCACGGTGTAAACTAGTTGTGTTCATGAAGCTCCTTTTCAAGAACTCTTGGTGCCAGCCTGACTGTTTTGTTTTCTTATCCGGCGAGTCAAACGTGGAAACGCATATCGCTCTTCGACGCTCGCAACATTTGCGCAACGGGTTAAATTCAACTTTCCTGCCCTAGCTTGCCCCTCAAGCGCCACAGCAGCGAGAGACCCGACAAGCGTCGAACGAAATAAATTAACGACAGATAAACCTGAGCCGATGTCAGAGCAGTCGAAACACAAAGCGACGCCGGAAGCGCAAGCGGTGGTAAGGCACAAGGTTTCAGCACCACACGACGGAGCCGGAACGCTCGACGAGGTTGTTGAAATTGTGCGTGGGCTAATGCGCGCGGATACGGCCAGCGTGGCGAGTTTTTCGCTGCCAAAGAAAACCGTTACGTGGCACGCCGCCAGCGGATTCCGTCGTCATCGCGTCGGCGCTGGAGGGCATGAAATCGTCTCGCCTCTATCCGGCTCGACGCAGATGCGCGCCGCCGCCGCAACCGACGAGATCATGATCTTTGAGAACATCGGACTGAGCGACGCGCACCCCGCCAGCGACTTTCCGTTGCACAGCGCGGAAGAAGTGATTAACGTGGCGCTCGTACCTTTGCGCGCGCGCGGCGAATGTCTCGGCGCGCTCATCATCGGGCATCGCTCTGCGCACGTTTTCACCACGGAAGAGAAAACGCTGCTTCAAGGTTTGGCCGGGATGGCGGCGCTCGCGCTCGATAACGCGCGGCTACTCGAAGTCATCGGCGCATCGAAAAGAATGTGGGAGCAAACCTTCGACGCGATCCCTGACGGCATTATCCTGCACGATGCGGGGATGATCATTCGCCGTTGCAATCATCAAGCGGCCGAAGGGATGGGGATGACTCCGGCGACGGTCGTCGGGCGTCCCTGCGCTGAAGGCTTCGCGCGGATGTTCGGCGAACGCGCCGCCGCCAGCCACATGAAACAGCACGCAGGCGCGGCTTCCGCCTTCGAGTTGCAGTCGGAGAACGGACGGCGTTTTCTCGTTTCGCTCGCGCCGCTCGACTCCTTCGGAGATGCGGGACAAAAGGGTTGGAGCGTGATTACGTGGAGCGATGTGACCGAACTTTCCGAGATGCAGGATCAGTTGTCGCGCTCGCGTAAGCTCGCCACCATCGGGCAACTGGCGGCCGGTGTTGCGCATGAAATCAACAATCCGCTCGCCGCGATCACAACCTGCGCCGAAGCCACCTTGCGCGACCTCCGCGCGTCGCCCGAACTCGCAAAAGCCGCCGAAGAACATGAATGGGATTTCTATCTCGAAGAGATCGTGCGTCAAGCTTTGCGCTGCAAGGGAATCACACGCGGTCTGCTCGATCTCGCGCGTCAGCGACGCGCGCGCCGCGAAGCGTGCGACATTAATCGCGTCGCGGAAAACACCGTGCGGCTTTTCGCCAGACGCGCGCCGGGCGCGGTGCAGGTTGAGGTCGAATGTGATCCGGCAATCGGCGAGGTCGCCACCGACGAAGGGATGCTTCGCCAGACGCTCGACAATCTTTTGAGCAACGCGCTCGATTCGGTCGGTGACGCAGGGCGGATCACGGTGCGCACACGCTCTCAAGGAGACGAGCGCGTGTGCGTGGAAGTATCGGACACAGGAGTAGGAATTAAGCCGGAGATCATGGTGCGCATATTCGAGCCGTTTTTCACCACGAAGGAAACGGGTCAAGGTTCGGGCTTAGGGCTTGCGCTCTGCAGCACGTTTGCCGAAACGCTCGGCGGGCGCATCGCGGTCGAATCGAAACCCGGCGCGGGCAGCACTTTTCGCCTTTGGCTTCCGCGCCGCGCGCCGGAGTTGCCAAAAAATTTAGGGGCGTCGGGAAGGACTTAAGATAACCGAGATGGATCGCAAGATTCGCGTGTTAATCGTTGATGACGATCCGGTGCTGCGGCGGCTGGTGCCGAATCAACTCGCGCGCTCCGGCTTTCACACCGCCGCCGCGCCGAGCGGCACGCAAGCCCTCGCCCACCTGCGCGAAACCGATTACGACGTGGTGCTCTTAGACATCAGGATGCCCGACATTTCGGGTCTCGACGCGCTCGAACTAATTCGCCGCATGGACGATCCGCCTGAAGTGATCATGCTCACCGCCGACACGTCGCTCTCGACCGGCATCGAGGCGATGCGGCGTGGCGCATACGATTATTTAACGAAGCCTTCGACGCTCGACGAGATGGAAGCCGTGATCCGAAAAGCGGACGAAAAGCGGCGACTCGTCGGGCAGAACGCATCTCTGCGCGCGCACGTCGGCGCGCCGGATTTCGAGTCCGATGAGGAGGCGGGGCTCGTCCACGCGAGCGAAAAGTTGCGCGCGCTCATTCATCTTGCCGAAGGAGCCGCGCAACACGATTCGACCGTAATCATCACGGGCGAGTCGGGGACGGGCAAGGGCGTGCTCGCCGCCTTCATCCACGAGCGCAGCGCGCGCCGCCGGACGCCGATGCTTACAGTCAACTGCGGTGCGCTGCCCGAAAATTTGTTCGAGTCGGAGTTCTTCGGCTATGAGAAGGGAGCGTTTACGGGCGCGAGCAATTTGAAGCGCGGACTCATCGAAGCGGCCGACGGCTCGACGCTTTTCCTCGACGAGATCGGCGAGATGCCGATGAACGCGCAAGTCAAGCTGTTGCATTTTCTCGAATCGGGAACTTTCCGCCGCGTCGGGGCGACGCGCGACCGCTCTACGGATGTGCGCATCATCACCGCCACGAACCGGCGATTAGTTGAAGACGTTGAAGCGAATCGTTTTCGCGCCGATCTCTTTTATCGCCTCAATGTGATCGGCCTCCACGTTCCCCCTCTGCGCGAGCGCCCTGAAGACATCGCCACGCTCGCCGACTATTTCCTCAAACTCTTCCGCGCGCGCTTCAGCAAGCCCGCGCTCAACCTCACAGACGAAGCGCGCGCCGCTCTCGCCGCATATCACTGGCCGGGCAACGTGCGCGAACTGCGCAACTCGCTCGAACGCGCCGCCGCGCTTGCCACCACCGACACCATTGACCACACGCAGATGCCGCTCGCCGCCGACACCACTTCCCTTATCGCAGAGCGCGCCGCCGCCATAACAACGTCATTCGAAATTCAGAATTCTTCGGATCAAACCTCAACGGCGGTAACGCTCGACGAACTTGAACGTCAACACATCATGCGCGTGCTCGCCGAACAGAACGGCAACCGCGAACGCGCCGCCGCCCTCTTAGGCATCTCCGCCCGCACGCTCTACCGCAAAATCCGCGACTACGAAGCAAAATAGATAAGGCGAAGGGCCAAAATCAGATTTTGTTCAGTGAACTCTTTTTCAGATTTTGTTTACCGGTGACGCTTATGCTGTTAACAGATAAGGTCGAAAAGCGGTCTGATTTTGATCGGGGAACAGCCAGAATATTCGAGTGAATAGGATGGTGCTTCTCAATCCGCATTAAGCTTCCGCCTTCCTGAATCTCAAAGAAATTGAAATTTGGTAACGCTAAACTTGCTAAATAGTTTTTCGCGTCCTCTACCGTTAAGCCGAAACCGCGCGCATTATAAACATTTGCTTCAAACATAATGATTGGTGCGTCCGCACGGTTCAAAGCTTTGCAGCCCCCCTGAAAAACCATTAACTTTGCCCCTTCAACGTCGCACTTTATTAAATCCGGCTGCGGAATCGTGCCGGAGTCAATTAAATCATCAACGCGGCGCACTTCACAATTAATCGTGTGTGTTTCACCGACATCGTCTCGCCCACTAGTCCAATTAGCCAAGCTCCCCATAGCGGCATCTTCTGGAACGAACAAAGTAGCCACTTCAGCTTTATTAGATAAAGCAAAAGGATAGAGAGACGCATTGCTCAACCCTTTAACAGTCAAGCTAAGCTGAGGCAGCAGTTCACGGTTAGGTTCAAAAACGCATAAGCGTCCCTTCGGCCCGACCAATTTTGAGAGCAGCACCGTATGTAATCCGATGTTAGCTCCTATATCGAATGCAACATCACCATCTTTTACGATATGTTGCATTACATGCTGTTCAGCATACTCCCAAGGTGCAACTTCCCATGGTGAGCCTTTGAATAAATCATGGTGACCTCTTCGCAAATCTACATAAAAGGGCTCACAATCCGCTATCTTGATCGGAACGAATCGCAACGAACTCATTACACGGGCAAGAAGGAAAGTGAGACGAGTTTGCCCTCTAAGATTTGTCCGAAGGTAGGACTGAAGCAACTTCTCAGTGAATGATATATTTTTTCTTTGGTAAAGAACTTTCATATTCTTAATCAACCAACCTAACCCACAAGAAGAAACGCACCGCGTGTTACCTCGCAAGTCGCAAGATGGTATTACTTTCTGAGCTGATAACCATTTTATACAATTACCTTCCGCGCAAAGCAATGATTTTATTGTACTGTCGTGCGTAAGCAGTGTGCGCTGAATTAAATTGAAGTTTTCATCTTATCGTTAACTTTTCACTTTCGCCTTCCTGCTT
>JACCYN010000120.1 GCA_013696465.1 Pyrinomonadaceae bacterium | reverse complement strand
TTCTCGAAGATATTTTCAGGCGCATCGTCAACGAATCCGGCGAGGTTGAGCGCGCCGTCGGGCATCAGGCTTGTTCCGCCGAGCCTTGTTGAAAAGGCGTTTGTAAATCCATCTTGCTCCAAAGCGCGACATACGAGCGCGAGCACGCCCTCGCACTCGCGCCAGTAGAATCCGGCGCTAGCTAATTCTTGTTCCGAGTCATTTTCTGTGATCGTTTCCATCGGCATTGACATTATCGAAGTTGAGCGCGTGAAGAAAGTTTTGCTGCGCACGCCGCGCTTCGCCGAGCGCGTTTTTACACCTTCAGAGCGCGCTTATTGCGACGCGCGCGGCTCGTTGCAGATCGCCGCCAAACATTATGCCGCGAGATTCGCCGCTAAAGAAGCGGCGCTCAAGGCGCTCGGCACAGGCTGGAGCGGCGGCATTGGTTGGCAAGATGTTGAAATAATTTCAAAGGACATCGGCGCGCCCGCCGTTAAACTTTACAACATCGCGCACGAACTCTTCGAGCGCTCCGGCGCGACAGTCGCGCATCTGTCGCTTTCACACACGGCTGAACACGCCATCGCGCAAGTCATATTTGAGAAATGAACGAAGAGTTCATCGCAGCGGTCAATAAAAACTCGCGTAGTCGTTGTTCAAAGGTTACGGCGCGTGATCGCTATCAATCACACGCCGTCTTCACCTTGGTTGCCTATGCACGCTTTCGCAAGTCTTACCGCTCTTCTTATTTCTCGCTACGGGCTTTCACTCACTCGCAGATCATTAACGAGCGTTGAACTTCCGTTCTCGCCCTTTTCGATTCCCGTTCTCCCGCCGGAATGAGCATCAACGCGAGAAGCGTTTGAAGAATTGATCGGAGCCGGTGGTCGCTGCGCCGTTACACGCGCGCCGTTCGCGCTGATCGTCGCGCCGCTCGCGCGCGTCACCGCCGCGTCGTAGTATTCCGTGTTATCCACCGTGGCGACTAAGGTTGAAGGAGCGTTGTGCGTGTAGCAATCGAATGGAAGCACACTCGTGACGGCGATACGTTCACGCTGCGTGCAATCAGGCGTCGCGCGCATTCCGGTTTCCGGATCGATCTCGACGATGTTAACTCCCGCCGGACGCTCGAAGGCCGCGCCGCCGAGTTCCGGTCGCAAGCCGATTGCCTCGCTCATAAACTGCGTCCACACGGGGAGCGCGCTTTCAGCTCCCGTGAGTCCGAGCTGTTTATTATCGTCGAAGCCGACCCACACGGCGCAGACGAGATTCGGCGTGTAACCGACAAACCAGCCGTCACGCGATGTTCCGGTTTTGCCCGCCACCGCAACGCCCTTGACAAAGCCGCGCGCCGCGCGCGCTGTACCGTGATCGATAACGGACGCGAGCATATCCGTGATCATGTACGCGGTCGTTGGGCGCACAACCGCCTCGCCCCGTGCCGCCGTCGCCCCTTCCAATAAAGGCTCTTGAATAAAGCTTGTGCCCTGCGCGTCCGCTCCGTGTGAAACGACGAAGGGCTTAACGCGGCGTCCGCCGTTGGCGAATGCAGCATACGCGGCGGCCATCTCCAGAGGAGTTGTTTCAGTTGTTCCAAGCGCGAGTGAAGGATAAGCGGCCGGGCGCGGCAGACCGAAACGCTCCGCCGTATTTGCTACTGCGTTGAGTCCCGTGCTTATCGCAACGTCAACGGTGACGACGTTGAGCGAGCGCACGAGTCCTTCGCGCATCGTGACGTTGCGCATCGAATACGAGTCACCGTAGTTGGCCGGGCGGTAGCGCGCGGTGCGGTCGTAGGCGAATTCGCGCGGCGCATCGTTGTACACCGCCACGGGCGACTGATTTGCTTCGAGCGCAGTCGCGTAGACGAACGGCTTGAAAATTGAACCGGGTTGGCGGCGCGCATCCGTCGCGCGGTTGAGTTGCGATGCGGCGTAGTCGCGCCCGCCCACCATCGCCAACACTTCGCCGGTGCGCGGATTAACAGCAACGAGCGCGCCTTGCAGTTCGCCGCGATTCTTGTAGACGCGACCGAGTCGCTCAAGCTGATTCTTAAGTGCGGCTTCGGCTGCCTGCTGCAAGTCGAGATCAATCGTTGTGAAGACGCGCGTGTTGCTTTCGTCAACACCACCCTGCGATTGAAGTTTCGCCTCCGTGATACGGTTGACGTAATCAATGAAATAGGGAGCAACTGCTCCGTCAGAAACATTATGCGGGGCGACGCGGATGGGTTCGTGTGATGCGATTGCGGCTTCTTCGCTCGTAATGTAATTTTCGCGCTGCATCGCATCGAGCACCATGCTGCGCCGCACTTGTGCGTTTTCCGGATGGCGGTCGGGCGCGTGGCGGCCGGGGCTTTGAATCATCCCGGCAATCGTTGCGGCTTCGGCGAGCGACAGCTCTTTCAAGTCTTTTCCGAAAAAGACGCGCGCCGCTTGCGCCACGCCGCGCACGCCGACAGTGCCGCGTGTGCCGAGATAAATCTCGTTGCAGTAGAAAGCGAATATGTCTTCCTTCGAGAGACGACGCTCAAGCGAAGTTGCGATCATCGCTTCGGCGAATTTACGTTTGAAAGTTCGTTCCGGCGTCAGGTAAGTGTTCTTGACGAGTTGCTGCGTGATGGTCGAGCCGCCCTGCCCCGTCCGTTCGTCGTTCGCGTTGTTCCACAGCGCGCGGAGAATGCCTTGCACGTCAACGCCGTTGTGCTCGAAGAAGCGGCGGTCTTCAATCGCAAGGATGGCGCGCGTGAGCACGGGCGGAACGTCGTTGTATGAGAGCGAAGCGCGCGTGTCGGTCTTCATCGAAGAATCGTTCGTCAGCAGTTGCGGCTCCAGCGCGTAAGAAGGCAACGCGACGTTATCGTTCGTCGTCAACGCCGCGATCCGACCCTTATCGAAAGCGACGCTCACCGAAGGAGATGTGCCGACATCGTTCATCTGGCGCGAGCTAATGCGAATCTTTGATTCTTCGGTTGCAAAGCTTCCGTTCCAGACGTTGCTCGTTTTGTTTTGAACGTAATCGGCTTGGCGCAGAAGTTCGACGAGGCGTTCTTGCGAAACTTTATCGCCGACGCGCAACACGCGCGGGGCGGCGTAGATTCCGGCGCGGCTCACAAGATAGCCGGAAGCCAGTCGCTCATCCACAAGCTGTGCGTATCCCCGATAAAAGTGAAATAAAACTGCGGAAGCTAAAATGGAAAGGAGAAGAACGCCGAAGAGCGCATAACGAAGAAATGAAATTAACCGGGAGAAGCGACGCGGGACGGAGACGAATTTCTTCGTTCTGTACTTCGAGCGCGGCAGAAGCAAATTGTTGACAACACTGATTTCACTTGCCACTTCGCTTTCTCCTTACTTCCGTTTGAATGACGACTTACAGCAACCGTGCGGCGTTCTTTTTAATCGGCTGATTCGCTAGAGTTTGTCTGTTTTAAGGAAAGAGTTAATTGAGATGAAATTCTTGTTCTGCTTCAGCTCATTAGCCTCCCGGCACGAATGTGTTAAGCAATGTTTATACCAACTGCTTCGCTGAACTCGTCTAAGGTTCGGCTCTACTAGTAAATAGTGACAATCAAAGGCTTAGAGGCTTGAGAGGCGGGCGTTTGCGGAGGGGTTATAAGCGCGGAATAGTTGGCGAGTTCTTTTTTAATACCCTTTGGACAGTTTAACGATGTCGAATATATGTTCGATAACGATTCATCACGAAGAGGTCAAATGCTTTTCACTTTTGTTAGCGGCTTCGCTCTGCCAGCGACGCAGCCATTTTCGCGGCGGTTCGGCGGGCGGTTCAAGCGCGAATCTAATTTCCTCAAGGCACGCGCGCGCGGCGTGTTCGCCAGCCGCGATTAACTCGTCGGCGCGCCCCATCTCGTCCCAACGGATGTGACCGATCTTCGGCCGTATCACAACGTCGGCGAGTTCCAATTGACGCGCGGCCGCCGTGCGGTGAACTACGATCATGGATTGCATCAGCACGCCGATGAGCGATTGCGGCGCGCCCATGAACTTCGCTCCTTCGGCGTTAACGTCAACGGCGATCACAACGTCTGCGCCGAGCGAACGGACGGCCGCGGTCGGGACGTTGGCGACCAATCCGCCGTCAACGAGTTGACGCCCTCCCTCATCCGTTACAGGCACGTACCAACCCGGCAGAGCGCAGCTTGCGCGAATCGCAAATGCGAGGTCGCCTTCATCTTTCAGCACAACAGTTTCACCCGTCCTCAAGTCAGCGGCGACGACGGCGAGCGGCATCTTCAAATCTTCAAAGCGCGTGACGGGAAAGCGCTCGCGGATAAACTCGCCCATGCGCTCGTTGTGCTGAATGCCAAGCTTTGAGAGCGTCACGCGCCCCATGTTGCGCCAGCGCATCTTGCGCCCGACATCCTCAAGGTCTGCAAGCGACAACCCTGCGGCGTATGCTCCGGCTACGACCGCGCCCGCCGAAGTTCCGGCGATGCAATCAACTCTGATGTTGTGCTCCTCTAAAACCTTCAGCACGCCGACGTGCGCAATCCCCCGCGCCGCGCCGCCCGACAACGCGAGTCCGACACGCAATCTTTTAGGTTTTTCGCTCGTGCGTTTGCGCCACATAAACAACTTCTACGTTCAAACTGCGTTAAGTATCACGATCTCCGCCCGCGCCCTTGCGTCTTCCAAGAACGCATCGGTGTCGGAAGCGATCTTGCTTTCGGTGAGCGTCTGTTGGACTTCTTTTCTGGCTTGCTCAAGCGTTGGCACAACGATGCCCGATGCGCGGGCGCGCAATCGCGGCACGTAAACATCCCGGTAGTAATCAGCCACCTCTTGCTCGGTCACAACCGTAAACGAGCGAAAGCGGAAGTCGAGAAACTTCTTGATCGCCACACGCTCGCGCGCGATCTCGCGCAGGCGCTCCGAGGAGAGTCCGACGCGGCGCACGCGCTCGTAAAACTCGGTGGACGAAGGAAAGAGTTTGACCAGTTCGGCGAGTTCCGCTTCCGTCTCCACGTCTTTCGGCGTGATTGACGGAAGCTTTTCCGCCTCCTGCGCGATCAGGCGTTGATCAATGACGAGTTGCAGCGCGCGATTCAAATCTTCCGTGCGCGGAGGCTCAATCGGCGTGTTCGGTTGCAGCACAAGCTGCCAGAGCAGATCGGAGCGAGTGATAAGCTCGCTGCCGTTGACAGTCGCCACCCACTTATCAACCACCGCTTGACTGCGCGCCGGAGCAGCGGCAAACACGCAACTCACGGCAAGCAGCAGCCAGCACGCGAGAAACGATCTTCGCATCAAAAACTTATTCATCACTTTTCCAACAAAGCTTCGTTCGCACATTTTAGTCGTCCGTTCGTCGCGCAAACTGCTTCTGCCGCGACGAAATTACTGATCATATCCTTGCCTATTACGAGTTGTTTTGCAACACGTGCACTTTACAAGCTTGCCGATCATACATACGCATAAGGGTTCATGTATGCTTCCATACCAAGACAGAAAACATTTAACGGTGCTTTTATCATCACAGGTAATACTGTTCTTATGAGTTCACGCTTTTCCCGCAGACCGATAACTCCTTCCGGCGCAAACCCGACGTGGCGCGAGCGCGTCCGTGCGCTTCGCTATGTGCCGCCGCTCACGCACCTCGTCTGGCAGACGCATCGCGGTTACACCTTGACGATGATCGTGTTGCGTATCCTGCGCGCCTTCGTGCCCGTCGCCACGCTCTGGATCGGCAAACTGATTATTGATGCGGTCGTCGCCGCGCGTGCGACTACTCTTTCGCCGGATGAATCTTCCCGGCTCTGGAAGTTAGTTGCGTTAGAGATCGCCATCGTGCTCGTCGGCGAATTTCTCTCACGCGCCTCGTCGCTCGTCGAGAGTCTGCTCGGCGATCTTTTTTCCAATCACACGAGCGTGCGCTTGATGAAACACGCCGCGACGCTCGATCTTTATCACTTCGAGAACCCCGATTTTTACGACAGCTTGGAGCGGGCGCGGCGGCAGACGACGGGGCGCATCGGACTCCTCGCCCAACTTCTTTCGATGGCGCAAGACACACTTACGCTGCTTTCGCTCGGCGCGGCTCTTTTCGTTTACAGCCCGTGGCTGCTGTTGCTGCTCGCCTTGACGGTCATCCCAAGTTTTCTCGGCGAAACGCATTTCGCTTCGCTTCAGTATTCGCTGCTGTATCGTTGGACGCCCGAACGCCGCCTGCTCGATTACCTGCGTTTCTTGGGCGCGAGCGACCGCACCGCGAAAGAGGTGCAAATGTTTAACCTCGCCCCGTGGCTCGTCAAAAGATACAAAACTCTCGCCGATAAATTCTACGAAGAAAACAAACGCCTCTCGATACGCAAAGGAGTCGTCGCTTCTCTTCTCTCCGTCGTCGGCACGCTCGGCTACTATGCGGCTTACGCGATCATCCTCTTGCGCGCCGTGACGGGCGCGATTTCGCTCGGCTCGCTGACGTTTCTCGCCGCGTCGTTTGCGCGCAGCCGCGATCTGATTTCGCGTCTGCTCGGCGCGGCGAGCGACATCTATCAGCAAAGCCTCTACCTCAAAGATATGTTTGATTTCTTCGATATGAAACCGTCGCTCACGTCGCCGCCGGACGCGCCCTCTGTTCCGCATCCGATCCGCGAAGGCTTTGCGTTTGAAAACGTTGGCTTTCGTTACCCCGAATCCGAAACGTGGGCGGTGCGAAACGTCAACTTTCGAATTCGACCCGGCGAGCGCATCGCCTTCGTCGGCGAAAACGGCGCGGGCAAAACGACACTCACCAAACTTCTCTCTCGCCTCTACGATCCGACCGAAGGGCGCATCACGCTTGATGGCAGAGACTTGCGCGAATACGACATCGGCTCGCTACGGCGCGCCATCGGCGTTATCTTCCAAGATTTCGTGCGCTATGATTTTGCGTTCGACGCTAACATCGGTGTCGGCGAGATTGATGCAGTAGCCGCCTACTTGGAAGCTTCGAGCAACGTGGCGATGAAGAATAGTGAGAACGGCAAAGCGCGACAAAGGGAAGTGAAAGTTTCGGAAGCGCAAATTTCAACTGCAACTAATCCAAGCAACGCAAAGACAAGCGACGAACTTGATGCAGTTGCGCCGGAGACGCCCGCGCCCGCATCCATCGTTTCAGCCGCCGAGAAGTCGCTCGCCGCGTCGCTGCTGCCGCGTTTGCCTGCGGGTTATCGTCAGATGCTCGGACGCCGCTTTGAGGGCGGAGTTGATCTCTCCGGCGGCGAATGGCAGAAGATCGCCATCGCGCGCGCCTTCATGCGCGACGCCGAAGTTTTAATTCTAGACGAACCGACCGCCGCCCTCGACGCGCGCTCCGAGTATGAAGTCTTCATCAGATTTTCCGAACTCGTGCGCGGGCGCATGGCCGTTCTCATCTCGCACCGCTTCTCGACGGTGCGCATGGCTGACCGCATCATCGTTTTACAAAACGGCACGGTTGCAGAAGAAGGAACGCACGACGATCTCGTGCGGCGTGATGGATTGTATGCAGAACTCTTCAAGCTTCAGGCGGCGGGTTATCGTTGACATTAGGTCAAAGCACGGCAACGTGATCCCTTAAGAATTCATCTTACCGCGCCAACCTGATGCTTCCGAGCGTTTGGCGGAAAGCGTTTTCGTAACTTTCGATTTCGGCTTCGGGAGCCATCGTCACCACGTAGAACAGACGCCCGTCGGAACTCGCCGTCGTGTAAATCACGTCAACCTCCATCGTGCCCGTCACGGTCGAGAGTCCGGCGACAACGGTCGCGTAGCCCGCTCGCCCGCCGAAGTCTATCTGCTGCGGCTGGCGTGCGACGCGGAAGTCAGGATTAGCTTCGATCTGGCTTCGGATGAATTGATTGTTCGCCATCTCCAAGTCGCTCGATTGAGCCGCTACCGTTCCGGCGAATATGCCGTGCGTGACAACGACGCCCTGTTGCGTCTCTCCGTAAGCTCCCTTCGGCGCGAAAATGTAATTCGCTTCGTCCGCTTGCAGCGCGTCCCAGTTATCAGGGATTTGCAGCGCGAAACTTCCGTCGGGTGATTGGAAGGAGCGCAAGTTCGTCGAAGGCGCGGGCGGGCGGTTGCCCTTAATCTCTTCCGGCTCGCGCGGCCCCGTGCGCGCTACATCTTTGGAGGATTGAACGGCACTCGCATTTCTTCCGCCTAAACGCGCCTGCGCTGACTGAAATTCATTCGTATTACGAATCGGATTTGAACTCACAGGCAAGGATGGAAGCTCTCGATTGATCGCCGCGATGCGGTTGCCGGGATCAGGATGATCGCTTAAGAATTCCGGCGTGCGCTGTCCGGCTCGTTGCTGCAATGTTTGAAAGAAAGCGGCCATATCGCGCGGATCATATCCGGCTTCAGCCATAATGCGCGCGCCTTCTAAATCTGCCTGCGTCTCGGCCGTGCGTCCGAACTTGAGGAACAGCATGTTCGCCCCCGTGCCGCCGACCGTGTTGATCACACTGTTGATGTCCGCGTTTTCGCCGCCGCCGAGGACGCTGCTGATAATTCCGATTCCGGCTTTCGCAATGTAAGCCTTCGACGCTTGATTCGTTCCGTGTCGCAACGCGACGTGCACTATTTCATGCGCGATCACGCCCGCCAATTCGCCCTCGTTCTTCGCCGCCGCAATCGCACCGGCGTTGACGAAGATGAAACCGCCCGGCAAAGCGAAAGCGTTGATTTCGCGTGAGGCGACGACGTTGAATTGATACGGAAAGCGAAAGCCCCCGGCGCGCGCCGCGAGTTTCGCGCCGAGTTGTTGCACGTAATTAACAACCGCCGCGTCACGCAAGAGCGGGGCTTGCCGCACGATCTCTTCCGCGGAACGGCGGCCGAGTTCAATGTCCTGCTCCGGCTTGAAAAGATTAAAACCGGGTTCATAATGCGAGGCGCGCCGCGCGGTAGGCGCGTTCCCGCCTTCGCTCTGCCCGCCGCCGAAAAGCGAATTGCCGCCGCAACCGAATTGCCCGCTTACGAGAGTGAAGACGAGAAGAAGGATGAAACTTTTTTGTTTAAGCATCAGCAGTGTTTCGGCAGTCTTAATTAGCGTGAATGACTTATTAGACGGATAGGCGAGTATTATTTCAACCTGAGCAAACTTTCAACCGATATGTCCTCATCCACCGCTTCCCAATGAATACCGATCCCGCCGCCGATCAAACGCCATTCGCCTCTTTGTTCAGGTGTGGCCTTTTGCAAGCGCGGAGACCAAACAAGCGGCACGGATATTTCACGTCCGTCTGCCAGCACCACGTGCAGGCTATCATTCGTACAATTAACGTCAACGGCAAGAGGTTCGACTTCAACTGCTAA
>JACCYN010000080.1 GCA_013696465.1 Pyrinomonadaceae bacterium | reverse complement strand
GGGATGCGCTGACGAATCATCTCAAAAAACGCGGGGCGAGCGAGGCGGAGATCGAGCGGAGCGGGCTGGTGGTACGGAAAGAGAAGGGCGGGTTTTATGATCGTTTTCGCGGGCGCGTGATCTTTCCTGTGTTGGACGTGCGCGGTCGTCCCGTCGCATTCGGCGCAAGAACGATGCAGCCGGGCGGCGAGCCGAAGTACCTCAATTCTCCTGAAACTCCGGCGTACACGAAGGGGCGGCATCTGTATGGATTATTTCAAGCGCGCGAGGAAATTCGTCGTAAGAAGTTCGTGATCCTCGTCGAAGGCTACCTCGATGCGCTCGTTCCCTTTCAGTTCGGAGTAAAAAACGCCGTCGCAAGTCTCGGCACGTCTCTGACTTCCGAGCAAGTGAAACTGCTGGGGCGGTTTGCGCGTAAAGTTGTTGTCAACTATGATGGTGACAAGGCAGGCATCGGGGCGGCGCGGCGGGCGATAGAAATGCTTGTGGCAGAAGACTTTGAGACGAAAGTGCTGGTGCTGCCGGACAACGCCGACCCAGACGAGTTCATCAAAAAACACGGCGTTGATGAGTACGGCAAACGACGGGGGGCGGCAATTCCCCACATCCAATTCGTTTTAGAACAAGCGATGCGGGATCGCAACCTTACGCAGGCCGAAGATAAAAAGGCTGCAATTAAGGAAGTGCTCCCGACGCTTTATGCTGTCCGTGACCCAATTCTGCTGCATGAATATTTCAACCACGCAACCGATGTATTGCGCGCTGATGCCAAGTTGCGCACCGAATTATGGGAAGACATCCGGGTGCAACGCGCTGCTGCGAAAAACCCAATAGCGAAGCAGTTGCAGCGAGAGACCAGCTTTGTTGAACCGACAGCGCCAGATTTAACAGTCGCCGAACAGCAGTTGCTTGAGATGCTTGCGCACGACGAGGATTTGCGACGCGAGATTTTGCCGCAGATTGAAGCGAAGGATTACGAAAATTTGCCGACGGCTTCCGTATTTACAGCGTTGAAGCAGATGGAGACGGAAAGTGCGCCATTCGATTTCGCGCGTCTCAGGGAGTTGACGGCTGGAGACTTTTGGATCAGCGAAAACTTCGTGCCGCAATTGATGATGAGCGAACCGCAACGCGAAGAGGGCGAAGCGACGGACGATCTGAGAGCGCAAGCCGTTAAATGCTTGACCGCGATGCGCTTGATCATGGTGGACAAACATTTGCAGACGCTCGCCGCCGAAATCGCCGCCGCCGAACGCGCGGGTGAAAACGAGCGGCTCAATAAACTTGTGATGGAGCGTCTGGAATGGACGCGCCGCCGCAACAACCTTTTACTTCGCACTGATGCAACGCAATATAGTTTAAGTCATAAATCGAACTAATGACGCGCGCTTCGCTTCTAAATTATGACAAGTGAAAGCGTGCGGAGGTAAATTAAAATTGAGCACTGAAGAGAACAACCAAGATGATGTCGTCGAACGCCTGTTGCAGATGGGCGGCGATAAAAAGTTTTTGACGTTTGATGACTTGAACCGCGAGCTGCCTGATTCCGTCGTCTCGCCCGAAGACATCGAAGACGTGCTGCAAAAACTCGACGGCGCAAACATCACCATCGCCGACGACGAACGCCTCATCGAGCAGGCGGCGGCGACCGCCTCCGCCGAGGAAGACGGCGAAGCGGGCGACGAAGATGTAGAACTCGATCTCTCCGCCGGGACGCTTGAGAAGACAAACGATCCCGTGCGCCTCTACCTGCGCGAGATGGGCGTCGTGCCGCTCCTCACGCGCGAAGGCGAAGTAGCGATTGCCAAGAGAATCGAACGCGGGCAGATCAAAACGCAGAAGACAATCGCACGTTCGCCCCTCGCTGTGCGCGAGCTTTTCCACCTCGGCGAGATGCTCGAAGCGGGCAAGCTGAACATCCGCGACATCGTGACCTTCTCCGAACAGGCGGAACTCACAGGCGAAGGCGAAGACAAGGCGGACGAGTATCTGCAGTGGACGCTCGAAGGCATCAACAACATCAGCAAGCATTTCAAAGCGGGGCTGAAAGAGTGGGAGAAGCTGCGCGCCGAACAGAAAATCTCGCGCGGCAAGAAGACTAAAAAACTCCTGCGCCTGCGCCGCAAAGTTGCGCGCACGCGGCTTGAGATCGCGCAGGAGATCAAGCTGCTCAACTTGACAGAGCGCGCTCGCCAACGCCTGATTGACGCGATCCGTCGTGTCAACCGTGAGGTGCGCGCCGCCGAGCGCGAAATTGATTCTTTCACCGAGAAGCTGGGTAAGAAGCGCATCAAGCCGGAGGAGGAGCGAGAGTTTAAGCGCCACATCGCGGCCGCCAAACGCCGTCTGCAACAGATCGACGCCGAGCACAACGTCTCGCCCGTCGAAATCAAACGCAGTTTGCAGACCATCCTCAAGGGCGAACACGAAACGGCGCAGGCGAAGCGCGAACTCGTCGAAGCGAACTTGCGGCTTGTCGTCTCGATTGCGAAGAAGTACACGAATCGTGGCTTGCAATTCTTGGATTTAATTCAAGAAGGCAACATCGGATTGATGAAAGCCGTTGACAAATTTGAGTGGCGGCGCGGCTATAAATTTTCGACTTATGCGACGTGGTGGATTCGCCAAGCGATCACACGCGCGATTGCCGATCAAGCCAGAACGATCCGCATCCCCGTCCACATGATCGAGACGATCAACAAACTCATTCGCACTTCGCGCGCGCTTGTTCAAGAACTTGGACGCGAGCCGACGAGCGAAGAGATCGCGCGCAAGATGGATATTCCCGTCTCGAAGGTGCGGAAAGTTTTGAAGATCGCGCAAGAGCCGATCTCACTCGAAACCCCGATTGGCGAAGAAGAAGATTCGCACCTCGGCGATTTCATCGAAGACAAATCAATCATCAATCCGGCGGATTCCGTCGTCTCCTCAAACTTGCGCGAGATCACAAACGAAGTGCTGGCAACGCTAACGCCGCGCGAAGAGAAAGTGATCAAGATGCGTTTCGGCTTGGGTACGACGGGCAGCGAACACACGCTCGAAGAGGTCGGGCAGCACTTCGCTGTAACGCGCGAACGCATCCGCCAGATCGAAGCGAAAGCTTTGCGTAAGCTGCGCCACCCGTCGCGCTCTCGCAAGCTGAAAGCATTCATCGAAGGCACGAAGCAGTAAGTTTTGCATGAAACGAATCGTCGAGAGTTATCGTCGCAGGTTGGCGACGGAAGAGGGTTGGACGTTGAAGCGCGGCGCGGATTTGTGTGTCGCGCTTTGCTATCCGAACACCTATGAGGTCGGGATGGCGAATCTCGGCTTTCAGGCGATGTACGAATTGTTTAATCGCATCCCCGAAGTTTCGTGCGAGCGCGTCTTTCTGCCGGATGACTTGGAGATGCGCGAGTATGAAAAGTCGCGCGCGCCGCTTCTCTCGTTGGAATCGCAAACTCCCGTGCGCGATTTCGACGTGCTCGCTTTCTCCGTTTCGTTTGAAACCGATTACCTCAATATGGCGCGCGTGCTGCGCATGAGCGGCGTGCCGCTGTGGAGCGAGCGTCGGACTGCGCACGATCCGCTTGTCGTGATGGGCGGCGCGGCGTCAACTTTGAACCCGGAGCCGGTCGCGGATTTTACCGACGTGATCGCCGTCGGCGAAGGCGAGATTCTCGCGCCGAAACTGATCGATCTGATCTTCGAGCATCGAGATTCAAAAGAGGAATTACTGCTTGCGCTCGCGCGCGTCGGGCGCGGCTTCTACGTGCCCGCATTCTACGATGTGACTTACAACGAAGACGGCACGATTGAGTCTTACACGCCGAATGTCTCCGGCGCGCCCTTGAAAGTCGGGCGTGCGGTGGCGGCCGAGAATCCGAAGGAAGGAAGCTTGCGCAGAGCGATGCGGCGCGGTGAGACGGATGTAGCGAACCGCTTGCGCGGGATGGATGTGTTTGCGCCGTCTTCATCGATCTGGGCGCCGGAAGCGGAGATGGGCGAAAGGTTTCTCGTTGAGATTTCGCGCGGCTGTTCGCAAGGCTGCCGCTTCTGCTGGGCGGGTTACAATTACTGGCCGCCGCGCGTCGTGCCTGCCCGCAACATTCTTGAAAAGGCGGCCGCGTGGCGCGGGCGAACCGACAAGATCGGACTCGTCTCAACGGCCGTCTGCGACCACCCGGAGATCGGTGAAATCTTGCAAGGGCTTCGCCAGATGGATTACCGCATCTCCGTCTCTTCCTTGCGCCTCGATCAAATTTCCGACGAGCTTTTAGACGCACTTGTTGATTCGGGTGACAACCAGATCGCGGTCGCGCCGGAAACCGGATCGGATCGTCTGCGCAAAGTTATTAACAAGAATTTGACGAACGATGAAATAGTTGACATCTGCGGGCGCATCTTTGATCGCGGCATGTTGACCGTCAAACTCTACATGATGGCGGGTCTGCCGACGGAAGAAGAGGAAGACTTGCAGGCGATGGTTGACCTCGTTGAGCGCATCAAAGATCGAATGATCAAAGCGGGCAAACGCTTCGGTCGTGTCGGTAAAATTATCCCCGCCTTGAACGGTTTTGTGCCGAAGCCGAACACGCCGTTTCAATGGGAGCCGATCTGCGAAGAGAAGGAACTAAAGCGCCGTCTGAAGTGGCTGTCGAAAGCGATGTCGCGCCTTCCGAATACGGAAGTGCGTATCATGTCCGCCCGCATCGCGCACGAACAAGCGTTGCTTTCGCTCGGCGACCGCACGGCCGCTAAATTCATCGAGACGGCGGAGCGCTTAAACGGCGATCTGCGTCAAGCAATGCGCGAAACCGGGTTTGACCACGAATTGCACACGGCGCGGCGACGCTCTTACGCGGAAGTGTTGCCTTGGGAAATTATTGATTCGGGAATGACGCGCGAATTTCTACAGCAGGAACACGAGCGAGCGCAAATCGCCAAGTCGTCTGCGCCGTGCCCGTCTGTTGATCAATGTACACGGTGCGGCGTGTGCCCGACGACGTGGTTGGCTGCTGCTCCATCAGGACTCATTCAGTTGCAAAGCGCGGCGAGTATTTGAAGCGGAAGCTTCCTAGCGATCAAAGCTGCCGTCTCGATTGCCCATCTGCCGGCTAGAGCCGCATAGCGATTCTATCCATAATCACGAGACACACGCAGAACAACCTTCAGGTTGTCGTTCACCTTTCAGCTTCCGATGAAGTTGCCGCTCTTTGCCGTGTGATCGAATGTGTATTGGTAGGTGAAGCCGGGCAACAGCATGACGGGTTTGGTAAACTGAACGCGCGCTTCCATGCGACCGTTATTTGATATTGTGCTGATGTTGGTATCCGGCGGCAAGCCGTAGTCGTCCATGTTTAAACGAAGTTGATTCTCAACCCAACCGGCGCCTTTGTCCGTGCCGACGGCGGTCGCGGCGTTGACTGTCTGCTGCATATAAACCTTATACAACGAAGCTTGATAAGCGACGGGCACGTAATGGTATCCGGCGTAACAGGCCAACGTGATAAAGAAAAGGACGATCAGAAAGTTGAGGCGCGAGCCGCCGCGTTCACTTCCTATCTGAGCAGCGAAGTTTTTGAAAACTGTTCGGTGCATTTCAAGTTTTCTCCTTATCGCAGAGATTTAAGCGGCGGAATAATGACGCAGAGCCGCGCGTAGGCCGTCCCGCACCGTGCGCTTCGGCACCTCGCGCCCGTCAATGATGCGCGCCTTGCCGAGACGCTCAAGCAACACCCATTGAAGGCGTCCGCCCACGCGCTTCTTATCCGCTTTCAGAAAATCTATCACCGCGTCCTTGTCAACATTTGCAGGCGACGGCAAGCGACCCGCGAGATTAATCGTCTCACGCAATTCTTTCAACTCCGCGGCGTCCAACAACCCTAATCTCCGTGAGATTTCGCCCGCCGCGATCATGCCGTAGCCGACCGCCTCGCCGTGACGAAAACGCCGGTAGTTTGTCGCCGCTTCGAGCGCGTGCGCGAGAGTGTGTCCGAAGTTTAGGATGCGCCGCGATTTATGATCTTTTCGTTCAACCGTTTCACGTTCATCACCCCGCACGACGCCCGCTTTGAAGCGACAATGCGCTGCGATCAGCTTCGACAAACGCTCTTCATACGGCGGCGAATTTTTCTTCGCGCTCTCGTACCGTTCAAGGAAACGGCGCGTGTCATCGAAAAGTTTACGGTTTCCGACTGCGCCGTGTTTGATGCACTCGCACCATCCGGCGGTCATCTCGCGCGACGGTAGAGTACGCAGAGTCTCCGTGTCAACGAGCACAAGGCGTGGATGGTGAAAAGCCCCGACAAGGTTTTTGCCCGCCTCCGTGTTGACCCCCGTTTTCCCGCCGACGGAAGCATCAACTTGCGCGAGCAGCGTCGTCGGGACTTGTAGAAAAGCGATTCCGCGCAGGTAAGTGGCGGCGACGAATCCGGCCGTGTCGCCAGTGACTCCGCCGCCCAGAGCGACGACGGCATCAGTTCTTTCCAATCCGATCTCTGAAGAAAACTGCAAGGCGCGCCCGACCGTCCGAAGCGTCTTGAAACGTTCGCCGTCACCCATCAACCAGTGCGCGACATTGAACTTAGCCGCGCGTAAACTTTCAACCGCGCGCGCGCCGTATAAACCGAAAACGCGCGGATTAGATATAAGAAGTATGCGACGGGTTTGCGCGCCGAGCGCACGCCGCGCCGCGCTTCCTAAACGCTCAAGCGCGCCACCGGCAATTTCAATTTCGTATTGCGCCGCGATTCTTCCCGCGAGGCGCACGCGAACTCGCAGCACGCTTCACTCCTCGCTTAATGTTTTCGTTATCAACTCGATCAACGGATCGAAGTTTGTGAGTTCACCCGCGCCCGTGAGTTGCGCCAACTCTTCCACGCTGTAACGCGAAGCCGTGTTCCAGATGTCAATGAGTTCATCGCGCGCGCTGCTTGATGCCCACCAGCGCGAGCCGTGCCGCGTGCGCAAGTGTTCGCGCATCTGCGCGGCGAACAGGCGGGCACGCAGGCGGACGGTGCCAGTGTGTGGTTCTTCGTCAATCCAAAGGTAAGCTCCGCGCGGAATGTGAAACCCGCTCGCCTCCGACATAATTTGAGAGCGCTCATCCGCTTCTGTGGCTGAACCGTTTTGCATTTCTGTCCACTCGATCTGCAACTGAGCAGCGCAAGAGCGAAGATCGTGCAGTTCCACGAGGGCGAAGAAGCGCGCCACTTCGCTTGCCTGCGAAGGATGAAGATTTCCGAGATGTTCGGCAAGCCAGATTGCGTCGAGAAAGAAATAGCGGAACAGAGCGGCGTGACCTTCGCTCGTCGCCCTATCGGGAGCGTAGATGAATTCGGGATGGCGCGCGGACAGATCGCTTGATGTCCAACCGAAATACTGTGCGCGCGCGCCCTCGCTGATCGCTTCGGCGAAGTGATTCACGCCCGCCGCGCGGCTTATGATCAAGCGTATGTCGTCGGGCACGTTGACGGCGAAGGCGGCGGAAGGCGCATCGGGCAGCTCAGTCGTTTGTTCTTCAAGCTTGATGTTATTTCTTTGTCCCGCAGGGTTGATTCCTAAATTGCTCATCGCCCTCTGATAGAGGGGCGCGGCGCGGTTCGCTCTAAAATAATCGTCGAACTGCGCACTTCGTCTGAAGTACAGCGCGTCCGCATACGTCGCTTCACCGATGACGACTCCGGGTAGATATTCGGCGAGCGCGCGGGCGAGTTCGCGGTAGTAAACGCTCGCGGTCTGCTCCAGCAACTCTTGCGACGCGGCAACTAAAGACTCGGGTTTTAAGTTTTCCGCATCGCGGCGCAGCGCGAGATATGAAGCGAAATCGAGGCGGCGCGCCGTCTCGTTGAGAATTTCATTGCAGGCGAGTTTGAGATCGTCGCAGGGGCGCAACGAGTCGAACAGGCGTGCGGCAAGTTCGCGGCGGTCGGCCGCGTCTGTTTCGAGAACGATTCGCGCCCTTACGCCGCTCGCGGGAATGCTCGCGCCCTTCCACTCGATGCGCGCCGCTTCAAGACAGCGCGTCAACTCGCTTTCGGTATCATGCGCTTCTCTTTTCGCGTAATGAATGCGCGCATCGGCGCACAGCTTTTGCAAACCTTCACGCTCAATTTCAAAAGCGGAAGCGTCTTTTAGTTTCTCTACAAGATCGCGGACGTGAGCGAGCGTGTGGAGGTCGGCGTAACGCTCGAAGATGTGTCGGAGGTTCGCCCGCGTGTCGTTCGATGTCGGGTGGTGTCCGTGCTGGCGGTATTGCTCTTCCTGAAGCGCCGAGTGAAACAGGGTGAACTCGCCGCGATAATCGCTAATGTTCATTTCGGACAGGGGCGGCAACGAAACTTTGCGGCGCGTCGGGAAACTTTTTGTATGCGCCGGGGCGTGTTAGTAAAGCTTTGACTGCGGTAAATTGTAGCACGAACGCGCGATGCCGGATGGAAAACCATCGGTCGAGGGACGGGCGAGCAAAAGAAAAGACGCGGCAAACTTGGGTGATTGCCGCGCCCTTTCCAATTCGTGGTTACTGTCCTCACCCCAGCAACCACTGAGACGGAGGATCCACCAACCGTCTCTCTTGCCCCGCAATATACATCGCAATGTTTATGCCACGCAAGTAAAATTTTATAAAAAGCGAAAACACTTGGCTTTTCTCAATATTTTCGGTGTTTATGTTGCGAAATGACGGGGCAAGCACAGTGTAAATTAGGGCGGCGCGTGTAAGACTTACATCGAGGATGGCGTAAGAGTTTCGCGGCGACGCGCTTTACGCTTCGCCGAGTTCGCCTCTAATAATGCCCGCCAGATCGTTTGCCAAGCGATTGATTTCATCCTTTTTTTCACCTTCGATCATCACGCGCGCAAGCGATTCGGTGCCGGAGTAGCGCAGCAGCAAGCGCCCGCGTCCCCCTAGTTGCTCTTCCGTCTTCTGCGCCGCCTGACGAACGCTTGGCACCTCGTCGAACGGCCTTTTCTCTTTGACCCGAACATTGACGAGCACTTGCGGGTAACTCACAAAACCTTCGACCAACTCATGCAGCGCGTGATTGGTTTCGCGGACGCGGCGGAGCAAATGCAGAGCGGTTCGTATCCCGTCGCCCGCCAGACTTTCGCGCGGGAAGATGATATGACCCGATTGCTCGCCGCCGAGCGAAGCATTCGTCTCGATCAACTTCTCCAGCACATACTTGTCACCCACGTCGGCGCGCAATAAGTTCCACCCGCGCGACTTCACAGCCAATTCAAGGCCAATGTTGCTCATCACGGTGGCGACAATCGTATTTCCCGCGAGCATGTTGCGCTCTGCCAACGCGCCCGCCAGCACCCACAGCGTCGCATCGCCGTCAACCGTTTCTCCCCGCCTGTCAACGAACAACGAGCGGTCGGCGTCGCCGTCGAAAGCCACGCCCAAGTCCGCCTTTTCTTTCACCACGCAGCGCTGCAAATGTTCGAGATGCAGCGAACCGCAATCGAGATTGATGTTGCGCCCATCCGGGCGATTGTTGATCGCAATGACCTGCGCGCCGAGTCGCTCAAACACCGCAGGCGCGTAATCTGTCGCCGCGCCGTTCGCGCAATCAACAACAAGCTTCAGATCATCAAGGCGAAGATTAGCGGACACCTCATCGGTAAGATAATCGAGATACCGGGCGCGCAAATCGGCGTCGCCCGCGATCTCTCCGCCGCTTTGCCGCGCTTGCGCTTGCGAAGTTGAAAGTTCTCCAGTAGAACGCTTTTCCGTCGCTTCATATATATCCTTTTCGATGCGGCGCTCGGTCGTTTCGTCGAGCTTGCGTTCAGTGTTGGTGAAAATTTTGATGCCGTTGTCGCGGTAAGGATTATGCGACGCGCTGATCACGATGCCTGCGCTTGCCTTGAGCGTGCGGGTGAGGAAGGCGACGCCCGGCGTCGTAATCACTCCCGCGCTTTCACACACCGCACCAGCTTCGCGCGCGCCCTCGATCAACGCCTCTTCGATCCAAAAGCCGGATTCGCGCGTGTCGCGCCCCACGATGATACGCGGCTGCGCGCCGGTTGCCTTTTCAATTAGCTGACGCGCGAGCGAGCGTCCCGTCGTTCGTATTGTTTCCACGTCGAGCGGAAAGCGACCGGCTTCGCCGCGCATTCCGTCCGTGCCGAAAAGTTTTTTCATGTGAATTTTTTGAAGTGATGAAATGAAGAAAGCTTATGGACTGATCGTGAACCTTGCGGGTTCGGTGGAAAGCAAATCAACTTGCCGGTCCATGCCCGGCGGCAATTCCAAACGCGGCGTTATGCGGCCGTCGTCGCCCATTTCTAAAATTATACTCAAGCTTTCCGCAAGCAAAGATTCGATCAGGGAAGCAGGCGCACGAACTAAAATGTTTGCCTTACTTGGTTGCGCTTCCGTCTCGCCGTTAGCGGCGCGCACTGAGACGTTCGCAATGCGTTTCTCTACACGGCGCTCGCCGATTTCGACGCTCACGCTCACAACCGGCGTGAGCGGCACGATCTTTTGGTCGATGATGTCAACGGACGTTTGCGCGTTGGTAAAAGTTTGCGTCGCGCCGTCGAGCGGAATCGTCTCGGTCGGGGCGCGCCCCAAAGCGAGCACATGGCTTTCGGGGCCGCGCACGCTAATCTTCTGCGGAACGATTTGCACGCCGCGCACTTCATAGCCTTCCGCAGGTTGCCCTTCCAGTCGCGCCTCAACTTCCACTTCGCGCTCGACGCTGCGCTCGATACGGAGCGCAACGCTCGCCGGTTCGATGCGCTCAATGACCACTCCTTCCGGCAACTCCATCGTTACTGCCTCGCGCGTCAAGCGCGCAACGCGCTCGCCGGGCTTCAACCTGCGAACGTCAAAGCTCGCCACAAGATCGCGCACGCTAATCTCGTCGAGCGCGCGCTTCGCGCCCGAAAGCGTCACGTCAATTTCGTCCGGCGCGTCGTTACTAATCTCCAGATCGGGCGGCAACAGAAACCTCAGTTGAACTCCGCGCAGACGAATCGTGGCGGGAGCGCGCTGCCCCGTCACGCCGAACCACAAACCGAGCGTGATGGCGAGCGCGAGCAACTTCAGACTCCAATCGCGTAGCAAAAAATCGCGCAGCCAACCCCGCGCGACCGAAGCGAGGTCGCCACCGGAACGATCACTGGCTCTGCGAAAATTCATCATTGAAAGATGGTCAATTAGCTTTCAGCAGTCAGCGAAGCAATCCTGTCTTTAATCCGACTGGTGAAAGCTGACTACTGACTTCCGCTTCATGTTGAAACAACTTCG
This sequence comes from Pyrinomonadaceae bacterium, assembly GCA_013696465.1. Taxonomy (GTDB): domain Bacteria; phylum Acidobacteriota; class Blastocatellia; order Pyrinomonadales; family Pyrinomonadaceae; genus JACCYN01. The sequence continues at coordinate 11,973 of JACCYN010000080.1, read as the reverse complement.
TTGGTTTCCGCTTCAGGCAGTGAGTTCTTTTCTTCACGTCTCTGGCGCGCATGAGATTCGAGCGCGGTCGAGATGAGCGTGCGCAGTTGCGTGGCGTCGAGTCCGCGTTTGATGCGACCGTTGCGCACGAAAGAAATGAGTCCCGTTTCCTCCGAGACGACGACGGCCACGGCGTCCGTGTCTTCCGTGATGCCGATGGCGGCGCGGTGGCGTGTGCCTAAATCTTTCGAGAGCAGCGGATTCAAAGTGAGAGGCAGAAAGCATGAGGCGGCGGCGACGCGGTGGTTGCGCACGACAACCGCGCCGTCGTGCAGCGGCGTCGTCGGATTAAAGATCGTAACTAACAGATCGTAGCTGAGTTCGGCGTCGAGGCGAACGCCGCCGTCAATCACGTTTTTCAATCCGACGCTGCGCTCAATGACGACGAGCGCGCCTGTCTTCGTCGAAGCGAGCGATGAAGCAGCCAACACGATCTCGTCGTAAACGCCTTCGCCGAATTGCCCGCGTTGAGGCCGCGCGAACGGCATTCGGATGCGATTGCCGAAGGTGATAAGCGCCTGTCTGATCTCGTTCTGGAAAAGCACGATCACGAGCACGCCGATGTAGAGGAGCGCGCCGCGCAACACGAATTCGAGCGTCGCCAAGCTTTGCTTCACCGCCAGCCAGTAGAGCAGCGCGAAGGCGAGGATGCCTGCGGCCATCGGCACGGCGCGCGTGCCGCGCACGAGCTTGAGCACAGTGTAGACGAGCACAAAGACGAGCACGATGTCCGCGATGTTGCGCGGCTCAACGAGTCGTCCGAGGTATTCGCCATACACTTGTAGCAGAAGCATCGTCAAATCTTTTGAACCCCGAATGCTTTATGCAAAACCCTGACGCATCACTTCTTTCGGAGAAGCTCGGCGCGGCACGCTGAAACCTGTCTTGTCTTAAAGGGGGAAGCCCGCGCGGTTTGAAGAAACGCTTCACTCGGCTCCGGCACGGAAAGCGGGCACGAACGTCTAAAATACTTCTACCAACGCTCTACGGATAAGTTACAAATGTCCTTACGTCTCCGCACGGATTATGCGCCATGTGCGCCGCGCAAGGCAATAGCAAGACGCGGAAACAAACCTGTTTGAACCATTTTGTCTGCTAGGCAGGGGACGTTTTATAGAAATTTCTGAGAAACGATGTGGAGAAATTAGAACAAGTTATTCATAGAGCTAATTAAGAAAGCCGAGCCTACTATGAATGTAGTCAAACCGATGATTAGGATAACGCCCCAAAGTAGTTTGTCAGCTTCCCTGTTAGCTAGTGGTCGCAGCTGTTTCAATATACGAGAGTGAGCGCGCTTATTAGCAGCAAGCAAAAGGCATAGCCCGCTTACCCCTAAGAACCCAAAGCCCTGTAGAAGTCATTCAATCTCAGTCCAAAGTTTCGGTTCAGCGCTTAGTCCGTACACGAGCTTTCATTTTTGTGCATCCTCAACAATCTTCGATTTCATGTTAAACCTTCTTCCACCACCAGCGACCCCGTGCGCTTCTCGCGCCGCAGTTTCACAACGGCCGTCAGCACCAGATAAAGCGCGAGCAGGATAAGCGCGGCGGACGCAAGGGCGTTGACCATCTCAATATCAAACCCTTGCGAGGCGCGGAGATTGGAGACAACGAGCCGCGCCAAGGCGTAAAAAGTTAGGATGAGCACAAAGAGCATCGGCAAGAGAGTAAACGCGATGCGGCGGCGCGCTTGGTAAAGCCAGACGGTGATCGAAAGCAAAGTGAGCGCGGCGAGGAGTTGATTCGACGCACCGAAGAGCGTCCAGAATTTTACCCACGATCCTTGGGGCGCGATGAGGGCGAAGTAGATGGGCAGCGCAATCGTCAGCAGCGTTCCCGCAATCGCCCCGCCGCGCGTGCGCCAATTGAAAAGCTCCTGCACGATGTAGCGCCCCAATCGCGTGCAAACGTCCAATGTATCGAAGACGAAAGTCGAGAAAGCCATCGCGCCGAATGTGATGGCGAACGCGCGATTGTCTCGCCCGATGATGAGGGTTAAGAATTCGCCGATGCCGTTACCATAGATCGTGCCCGGCGCTTTACCCTGAAGTGCGGGCGTTGCGACGATCATTACCGTCACCAAAGCGATCAACGCGACGAAGCCCTCCGCGAGCATCGCGCCATAACCGATGGGTTTGATGTGCGATTCACGGTCAACCTGCTTCGAGGTTGTACCCGAACAGACGAGGCCGTGAAAGCCGCTGCACGCCCCGCACGCGATGGTGACGAAGAGAAACGGAAAGAGCGCGCCCGTCATGCCGCCTGCGTTCCACGTCTTAAACGCCGGTTGCTGCACGGTGTAGCCGCCAAAGAAAATCCCGACGCAACCCAATGCGAGTGCCGTGTAAAGAATAAACCCGCCGAGATAACCACGCGGCTGCAAGAGCGCCCACACTGGAACGACCGACGCGACGCAGCAGTAAGCGAGAATCAAAAGTCCCCACGTGCGATGATCGAGCACCAGCAGATTCGAGATGTGCGTTCCCATCCACGCGAGCGCGAAAGTCGCGGGCACGAAGATTACAGTCGTCAACCACAACGGCGGCTTCAAATATCGTTCAACCAATCCAAGCACAACGGACAGCAGCAGATACATTACGCTTGCCGCCGCCACCGCGCCGCCCGGATTAAACGCGCCCGCGCTTCCACGCAACTCCTCCGTCCCCGCAACGAAGCTTCCGGCCGTAATATCTGCGAAAGCGACAATCACATAGACGAGCGCGATCCAGATAAAGCCCATCATCGCTATCCCAGCGCGATTGCCCAGATGCTCGCGCGTGATCTCGGCGATTGATTTCGCTTCGTGCCGCACCGAAGCGGCGAGGCTCGAAAAATCGTGCACCGCGCCGATCAATACAACGCCTAAGCCGATCCACAGAAGACACGGCAGCCAACCAAAAACTTGACACGCGATGATGGGGCCTGCAATCGGCCCTGCCGCCGCAATCGCCGAGAAGTGTTGCGCGAAAAGATAAAAGGGGCGCGTCGGGACAAAATCAACTCCGTCGTTGACCGTGTTCGCCGGAGTCGCCCGCGTGTCGTCAATTGCAAACTGCCGCGCCACCCAACCGCCGTAGAGACGGTAAGCGACGACGAGCAGCGTCATAAACAGAAGCGCAAGCAGCGCGAGATTCATCCTTGAACCTCAAAAGTGAATCGCTAGAAGTTGGAAGCGCAGCGGCGACACACGGCTCACCAAGAAAGTTAAGTGTCTTATTCAGGCGCGAAAACTTGCGTGCCCGCCGTGCCGGACGTTTCGCGCCGAACACCGTACTTCTACCACGCGGCGGAAGCGCGTCGCAACCAGAAAACTCGCGGTGAAAGCGCACGATTTCAATTGCATCGAACGACGAAGTTGACGCGGCGGCAAACCGGCTACACGCAACGTGAGGGCAAACACACAACGAATTTAACAAAGTCGCTGTTTCGCCCTCACGTCCAATGACTTGTTAGCCGTCGCGTTCAATTTCACCACGCTCTTTCAGTGCGAAGTAGTTTCACTTCTGCTCTCGTACATCTTAGGAAGCACTACGCTCGCCCAAAGTGCCAAATCGAGGTCTGCAAGTTCGGATGCTCCGACGTACCGAAGTTCTAGCGTTTCAGAGTTGTCGGGCTTGAGTTCACCGCCAATGATTTTGCATTCGTAAACTGTCATGACATAAGTTACTCGGTCGCCGTTAGAGTAAATCACCTCGAAGTCAGACCCGCCAAAAACGCCGAGGATTTTTATCGGCTCAACGTTGAGACCTGTTTCCTCCAAGACTTCCCGAATCACCGCGTCAATAGGGTTCTCATTCGGCTCGATGCTTCCGCCCGGTGCTACCCAGCGTTTAGTGTCGGCGTGCCTTGCTAAAAGAATACGATTGTCTTCGTCGAAAACAATCGCTGTTACTGAAGGCAAGATTAACAGTTCATTCCCAATGTGCTGACGCAAAGACTTAATGTAACTTGAGATTGACATTAAATTATCAGCTATCTTGGAACAAGATAGCCTGCACAAAAAAAGACGGCTAACGCCCGAATTCAGCCGCGCCGAACAAGCAGCACCCAATCGGAAGACACCACGCAACGATGAGAACCACGCTGTCGAAGCGTTGCGCTGCAATAAATTGTTCGACGGGCGGCTACCCGGAGCACATCTTTATCTTCCCGGTTAGACACCCGCAAACTCCGGTCTGTATTTCACCAAACCCGTGCGCCCGCTCAACGCTTCAGGCTTCAATTCTACAACCATGAAGATTTCATCCGGGACAGGATATTCGCAGACGATGCCTTTCGCTTTCGCCGGAGTGAAACCAAAGCGCGGATAATAGTTCGGGTGTCCAAGCACGAAAACGACGTTGTGATTCTGTTCCTCACACTCTTTCAAGCCCCGCCTGACGAGTTGCGATCCGATGCCTTGATTTTGGTGTTCAGGTAGAACCGCCATCGGCGCAAGTCCGAGAGCCATAAACTTCGCATCTTCTGATTCGATGGAGACAGGACTAAAGAAAATGTGTCCGACAATCTGATCATCTTCGATGGCAACAAGGGAAATGTGTGGATGCACGGCGCGAAGTCTATTAACTAAAGCAGCTTCATTCTTACGCGCGAAAGCGAGTGCATTGACCTGATAAACCGCCGCGTAATCTTCCGGTATTTCACTCCGAATCACAATCATTTTCAATTCCTCATTACTCGGAAGTTTAAGAGTAGCATTTCGCGTAAGCCATCGAATTATTAATTTTCTCTTCACACAAAAAATCGCCATCCGTATGAGCGCGGATGGCGGCAACGCCGATGAGTTTTAATTAGAATAAGTTTTAGAGCGGTCGGCTATTCACCTCGCCGACCGTCCCATTGTTTTTGCAGACGTTTGCGAAGATCACATCCAGATTTTAGGGTTTCGTTTTCACGGGCAGTACAATCGGCGTGCCTTGTTTGAAGCGCAGTCGAATGTTTTTAATTTGCGCGAAATCCGTTAGCGGGTTTCCGTTGAGGACGAGAAAACTCGCCTCGTAACCTTCACGCAAGTGCCCGATGCTGCGATCTAGAAAGATCGTTTGCGGCGTGTCTTCCGCCCAAATCTTGAGCATTTCGAGATTGGTGAAAACGCCGAGGCGATGAAGATGCAAAACGTCGTCGAGCGGCGTGCTGCCGTATCTGTCCGAACCGAACGCGATGCGCGCGCGATTGGCGTGCAGCAGTTTGAGGTTGCGTCGCAACGCATCATCGCTGCGCTCGCGCACGGCTTTTCCGATCCAATCGCCATGAGCAATCGGCGCGGGAATAACCCAAACTTTACGCCGCGCCGTCTCGCGCGCGTCCTGTTCGGTCAGAAGAACTTTTTCCAATCCGGTGTCGAGCGCGACGTAGTAACCGGGCAGGTGCGCCATCTCGTCAACCCCGGCGGCGAGCGCAATTCGATAATCCGTCATCGTGTCAACGTGCGCGCTGACGCGCAAACCGGCGGCGCGCGCTTTGGCGACGATGATCGGCACGAGCTTCGGCTCCAAACCGCGATCACCGATTGTGTCGGTGCGGGCGCGTCGCCGCTCGAACTCTTCGCTCGTCAATAAATAAATTTTGAGAAAATCCGGTTTCGCCGCGAGAATCCGCGACCATTTCCGCTCCAAATCTTCCGCCGTGTCAATGATGTAGTAAGCGTCATTTTCGCGCAGGCGGCTCTGGCGCAGTTGTTGCACTTCGGCAGGCGTGTTCGCGCCGGGTTTCCGTAAGACGGCCAAGCCCTCGTAAACTTCCACCCCGTGACCGTAAGAGGCAGTAAGCGCGCCGTGCGCATACGCGACATCAACGCTCGTCGGGACGTTCACCTTAGCAGCGGACTGCGAAGCACCGCTTTTTGTGTTGGTTTGGACTTTGGCGTAGAAAACACCGTCACGCAGATACGAGTTGATTTGCCGCTCTAGATTGAACAGCCCATCAAAATTGTGCGTGTGCGCGTCGGCGAAAGGCGGGATGACGAAACCGTTTGCGAGATCAACAATATCGTCAACAGTTCGCGGCTTCTTTTGTGTCAAGACGCCGTTGACGGAATAGAAAATTCTTCGTCGAAACCTTTTACCGTCAAACCACTGACCATTGACGAACCCGTAAGTCTTCGTCTGATCGGTCGTCGGTTTCTGCGCTGACGCTTGCGCCCAAAACAAGAGCAACAAAAGCAGCGCGCATAGTTTTCTCATCATCCCAGTCCGAGCTTCAAGAATTTCACGCATGGGTCGGGCGGCGCGCAAGCGAAAATTACGTGACGCGATCCGCCTCGTCGTCTGTCTCTCTCTCTTGAGCAAGTTTGCTGTGGCGGTTGCCGTAGAGAAAATAGATCACGAGTCCGGCGGCGAGCCACAAGAGGAAGCGCAGCCAATTCGTGACGCCGAGTTCCGTCATCAGATAACCGCAACTCAATACCCCCAGCACCGGAATGAGCGAAAGATTTTTCGTGAAGCTCAAATACGTGATAACGAGCGCGAGGACGATATAAACGAAAAGCGGAATCTTGTGTTTAAAAACTTCCCATGCGCCGAGCGTCGGGTCAGATGGATCGGTGACGCTGAACAAATTGGCGAGCGCGTTCGGGTTAAACACCGCGAAGGCGAGCCACACGGAGACGAACAAAACAGGCACGATGTATTTTGCATTAACATACGGCACGCGGAAGCGCGACTCGACGTTTTGCCCCGAAGACTCCAGCAGCAACACGCCACCGCAGACGAGGACGAAAGCAAACAAAGTTCCGATGCTTGAGAGATCGGTGACTTCCGTTAAATTCATAAAGAGCGCGGGGACGGCGACGAAGATTCCGGCGAAGATCGTCGCAAACCACGGCGTCCTGAATTTCGGATGAATGCTTGAAAAGATTTTCGGCAGCAATCCGTCGCGCGACATCGCCATCCAGATGCGCGGTTGTCCGAGTTGGAAAACAAGCAGCACGGTCGCCAGCGCGATCACGGCGCTGACGGCGATGACGCCGCGAAGCCACGGAATGTTTGCGCCTTCCGGCCCGAAGGCGAAGGCGAGCGGATCGCCCACTTGCAATTTCTGATAAGGCACCATCCCTGTTAAAACGAGCGCAATTAAAATATAGAGCACCGTGCAGATGACGAGTGAGAACATCATCGCGCGCGGCAGATCGCGCTGCGGATTGCGGCATTCTTCGGCGGTCGTTGAGAGCGCGTCGAAGCCGATGTAGGCGAAGAAGACGGCCGCCACGCCTTTCATCACGCCGCTCGGCCCGTTCGGCGCAAACGGACTCCAGTTCGCCGGATCAACATAAAACGCGCCGAGCACGATCACCATGATGATGATCCCAAGCTTTAACGCGACCATCACGTTTGACGCTTGCTTCGACTCGCGGATGCCGATGTAGACGAGCGCCGTAACCGCAACCACGATCAGAAGCGCGGGCAGATCGCAGATGATCGGCAGCCCGCCGACGCGCGGCGCAGACGACCACGCCGTGTAAGCGTCAACCATGTTGGCCGTTACGTCAGGATTGGCTCTGACCGCTTCGAGCGTGTTTCCGGCGTCGAGCAAATCGTTGACCGAAGCGAACCCGCGCGAGGCGGTCAGAAAATCCATCGTGAGATAAGCAGGGACATTGATGCCGTTGGCGATGCCGAGGGCAGGAATTTTGATGCTCGCAAGCAAGCCCGTAAAATAGTCGCTCCACGAAATCGCTACGGCGATGTTGCCGATGGCGTATTCCATCAACAAATCCCAGCCGATGATCCATGCGATCAGTTCGCCGAAAGTCGCATAAGCGTAAGTGTAAGCTGAACCCGCAATCGGAATGGTCGAAGCGAATTGCGCGTAGCAGAGCGCGGAGAAGGCGCAGGCGATGGCCGTAAATATAAAGAGAAAGACGACGGCGGGGCCGCCGTTGAAGGCGGCGTTTCCGATCATCGAGAAAATTCCTGCGCCGATGATCGCGGCGATGCCAAGCGCGGTCAGGTCAACGACGCCTAAGGCTTTCCGCAAGCTTGAACTCGATCCGGCGTTGGCGTCTCCGTGTTCGTTATAACCGAGTTCGGCGTCGCGCTGAATGAGCCTGATGGATTTTTTACGAAACAAATTAGAAAAGTTCATTGTGTGTTGGTGACTTCAGGACTGACTAGGATTCGTGCGAAACGGGTGCGGGCGAAGTTTGTCACACAAAGAAGCGGCGACGCAACAAATACAAGGTAAAAGGTAAATGTGAAAAGGCAAAAGTTAAGAAGAAGAATCATTGTCTTCCGTCTTACCTTTTGCCTTTTACTTTTTTACTTTTGCCTTGAACTTACGCTGCTGGTTTCACAAACAGCGTATCGTTGACGGCAGCCTCGTGTTTGATTTCGGTGAAGCGCATGATGATGGTTGTCGGGCCGATCACCTGCCGAAGCGTGAACGGCATTTTGATTTTATCAACCGCGCGGTAATCTTCGAGGTAGCTCTGGACGCTGATTTTCCCTTGCGGGCTTTCGGTCACGGAATCCACGCGCAGCATCAATCCGTTTTGCACGTCGAAATACATCTTCACGGGCGCGCCGCCTTCCGTCGGCACGGCTTCAACGACATACACTTCGCGGTCGCCGACTTTGTCCCGACCCGTGACGGTCGTCCTCGAATACATCTTGCTCATGTCCGCTTGATTGAACTGCGCGCCGCGCCGCGTCGCGGAGAGTTCGCCTGCGGTCAATTCGCGCAAACCGTTAATACTGTCTTTCGACCACCCAATTTTACCGTCAAAGCCGCTCTGAAATTCGCCAAGACCCGTGAGCGCCATTGTCGTTAACAATTTATTCGGAGCTTTCTGCGTGATCGTGATGGTGCCGCGCGCGCCCATCGGAGCGAGTTCAACCGTCCCTGTAGAGACGCGGCTGGTGAATTTACCCATCACGCGGCGTCCGCCGGTGGCTTTCGTGAAATCATCGAAAATCTTTTTCGCGCTCGGAAGCTTCGCACCTTTCCGCGTCTGTTGCGCGCGAGTGCTTTGCGCGGCGGCCGCAGGCGCTGTTACGGTCTGTGCCGTGAGTGTGGCGGCGATGAGACACACGCTCAACACACTAGCGAGCGTTTGATAAACTTTAATGAACTTCAAGGTTTATTCCTTTCATATGCAAATTTTTAAGTAGTGTTTATTGACGACAGAGACGCAATTGTTCGTGCGCCCATTTAGCGAAATCACTTTTGGGCGTCTGCGCGCGTGCGGATGTTAATACGCTCCACGGCCGCGTCGAGTTGGCTGTCACGATCTGCGAGCAGAGCGCGGCGCGTGTGTTGCACTTTGTGGTCGGGCACTACGCCGCGACCTTCGACACGCACGCCCTTCGGCGTTTTGAAATCGGCAATCGCAAATTGAAACGATGCGCCCGTCGGGAGTTTGCTGATTACGGACGGCAAGGCCGCGCCCGCCGATTGTTCGCCGACGACTTCGGCGCGCCCCGCCTCCTGAAGTCCGAGCGCGAAAATCTCGCTCGTCGAAGCGCTCAAGCCGTCAACGAGGATTACGACGGGGCCCGCGAAAGGATTTGGCTGCGGGTTGGCGATGAAGTTGAAGTGACTCGTGCGCTGCGTCATCGTGCCGAGCGAAACGGGTTTTGAAGTGAGCAAGCCGCCGAGGCCCATGCTCATAATTCCTAAGCCTCCCGGATTGCCGCGTAAGTCAATCACCAGTCCGCGCGCGTCCGCCATCCCGCGGACGGCGTTGCGAATCTTCGGCACCAGCGAGGCGACCCAGATGTTGAAGCGGATGTAGCCGATGTTATTTTCCAAGCGGCGCGCCTCGAACTGCGTCGGCACTGACGGAAAATTACCGAACGCCTCGGACATCTCGTCGGTCGAGGGATCGAGCGTAAACTCGGCCGCGCGCTCGCGGTCGGCTTCGTCCAAGTATGTGAGACGAACTTTCGCGCCCGGTGCGCCGCTCAAACTGCCTAGAACGCCGCCTACCGAGTAAGCCGCTTTGTAGTAAGGGGTGAGATCGCTTTTGGCGATTCGTTCGAGCATCTGACTCACAACCGTGTCGTTAATTTTCGTGATGACGTAGCCACGGCGGAGACCGCCGCGCGCGGCCGCCGACTGCGGCACGACGCGGGTGATCACCGCTTGATTATCAACGATGCGCACGTCAACGCCGAATTGTCCGCGCTTCTTCTGCGTTTCTCCGCCCTTGCTTCCACCGCTCGCGCCGTCCATCGCGCCCGGCGGGTAAATCGCAAAATGCGAGAGTTTAAGTTCTTCGATCATCCGCCGCAGGAGCGCGTAAAACTCGTTGTCGGTTTTCACCGCCGCGACGCGCGGTGCGTAATCGGCGCGCACCTTGTTCCAATCAACGCCGCCGAAAGTCGGATCGAAATGTGATTCGTTGATCGTGCGCCAAACGATCTCAAACGATTCACGGCGTAACTGCGCCGCGTCAGGCTTCACTTCGGTGCGCGAAGCAGAGGGCGCGGAGGCGGTCGGCGATTGGGGCGCAGGCGACGCATTCGTTTGCGCATGGAGGGGCGCAAACGAACAGAGGAGGAGTGCGATAGCGAACGGAAATTTCTTCATAGCTTGTTAACTCGCGTGCTGGTTTTCAGGTAATGACCCCTATTATAAAGTTTGAGATTTTGTTTCCGCAAGACAGAGCGAGCGGCAGGACGCAACCTGTCCTGCCGCTCGTTCATTAGCCTTCCGATTCTTAATTGTTCTTCGGCTTCTCGGTGGGCAGCCCGGCCGCTACCCAAGCTTCGTAGCCGCCGAGGAGGGCAGCCGCGTTCGTGATTCCCTTTTCTCTGATGTCGAGCACCGCACGGGCGCTTGAATTCTCGGCCGGTCAAGAGCAGTAGGTGACGATCATCTTGTCGCGCGGCAACTCCGAGGCGCGCGCCGCGATTGCATCTGACGGAATCCAAAGGCCGCCTTTGATATATCCGGCGCTGTGCTGACCTGCGCCGCGCACGTCAACCGCGACGGCCGTGCCCTTATCGAGCCTCTCGCGCAGTTCGTTGACGTTGATGCGCGCCGCTTCGCCGGGCGTTTGCGCGCCGGACGAAGTGGTGTTCGCGGGCGCGGTGGTGCTGGCCGTCTGCGCCGCGTTGTGATTCGCTTCATTGCTTGCGACGACGTTGGCGTTTGCCGTCGCGTTTGTGTTGCTCGTGGTGTTTGTGTTTGTTGCCGTGCCGCACGCCGCGAGCGCGGCGACGGCGGCGAGTGAAACTATTAAACGCATACTGTGGCTTTCTCCAGAAGAATTTACATGCAGGCAAACGTAACCATCGCATACAACGCGGCTTAAATGGAAGCATACCCGCTAGGTTGATTGATGTGGACGGTCTCATTTTAGCATTATTTCTTAGGGCGCAAATCCGACGCGCCGCAGTAAATCTTGGAAGCGCGGGTCGCCGCGCAAGTTGTTCCATTTCGGTTCGACATTCAGAAATACCATTCGCGGGTCTCGCTGCTCAACCCCGCGCTCCAACCAAGCCAGCGTTTCGTCTCGCTCTTCAAGTCCGCTGTAAATCAGCGCAATGTGATAAGGCGGAACATTACGCTTGGTTGACAATTTCAATAATGCTTCAAGCTCGGCTCTCGCTTCCGCCTTCTTGCCCGACTTCGCCAAAGCGTAACCGAGAAACGCTGTGGCGTGGGTACTAGTGTCAAAAAGTTCTCTCGCTTTACGTGCTTCGGCGATGGCTTCCCCATACATTCCTTTCTCGATGTAAGCGCTCGAAGCGTAATTATGAGCGAACCAAAAGTTCGGGTCGAGTTCTAAAGTTTTCTGCGATCTGAATATGGATTCATCAAATTGTCCGGCGTAGATTAGAAATTGTGCTTCGAGTACGCTGATTCTCAAGTTAAGCGGGTCGAGTTCTCTGGCGCGTTTTATTGCGGCAAGTGCTTCGGCGTGCCGTCCCGTGGTTGAAAATAAATGCGAGTAAGACTCATGAGCTTCCGCGCTGTTCGGATCGAGTTCCAA